>JBILCO010000171.1:0-5317 GCA_044353075.1 Burkholderiaceae bacterium | reverse complement strand
CAGCCGGTAAGCGCGGGTCATCGCCATTTGGGCGATGGTGGCGGTCAGGCCTATTGATCCCAGCAACAGAACATCGGTACCGGAGAGCGAGTGCAGGATATGAAATTCACCCGTGCGCCAATAGCTGTCGGCAAGACCACTGAGCAGGCCTGCGAGCACACCACTTACAGAAAAATAAAATACCACCCGGTATTCCGGCTCACCGAGCTGACCGAGTTTTTTGACCTGAATGTAAGCGAGTGCGGAGAGAAAGCCCGAGATCAGTGCGAGCAAGCCGCCCAGCCACTGCTCGGCGTGAATCGTCGGCTGGAGCAGTAGCGCGACACCGGCAAAACTGGTGATGATGGCCGCTGCCAGTCCCCACTCGAAGCGGCGTTGTTTGTGCCACCAGCCGAGTGTGAACACGATGGCAGCGATCCAGATCGGCGCCATGTAATTGAGGGTCATGGCTGTTGCCAGCGGCAGCTGGCCAATCGCGAAGAACCATAGCCAGAGCGCAGTCACACCCACTGCTCCGCGCCATGCGTGATGCCAGGGCAGGGCGGTACGCAGGGACACGCGCTGCCATCGGGCGAAGCCTGCAATCAGCAGCATGCCAACCAGTCCGCGGCACATAACGATTTCAGAGGTAGAGGAGGTGGCCGACGCCAGCTTCACGCACACGCCCATGATGGCGAAGATGAAGCTGGCGAAGAGCATCCACAGCGATTGCAAGCGGATGCTCCCGGTTCAGATAAGGGAAATGAACGTGCAGGTCGCAGGGATCACAGCAGAGATCGATGCGTCGAGGATTGCGTCGGTCATCAAGTCGACTACAGCGCGATCTTGTTGCGATACCACTCGTGGAAATGCTGCATGCCATCTTCCATTGGCGACTGATACGGGCCGACTTCGTTGACACCCCGATCGACCAGAATACGGCGACCCGCGTCCATGCGCAGTGCGATTTCGTCATCCTCGACACAGGTTTCCATGTAGGCGGCTCGTTCAGCAGCGACGAAATCACGCTCGAACAGTACGATTTCTTCAGGGTAGTAGAATTCTACGACGTTGGTCGTTTTCTGCGGGCCTTTGGGCCACAGTGTGGATACGACCAGCACATGCGGATACCACTCGATCATGATGTTGGGGTAGAGCGTCAGCCAGATCGCACCATACGGTGGCGCTTCGCCTTGCCGGAAACGCAGCACCTCTTCCTGCCAGCGCCGGTAGACCGGCGAGCCGGACTTGGCCAGCGCCGCATTGACGCCGACGGTTTGCACACTGTAGCCCTCGCCGAGTTCCCAGCGCAGATCATTGCAGCTGACGAAATTGCCCAGACCCGGGTGAAAGGGCTCGACGTGATAATCCTCCAGATACACCTCGATGAAGGTTTTCCAGTTGTAATCGCACTCATGCACCTCGACGTGGTCGAGCATGTAGCCGTCAAAGTTGAGGTCTTTGGTCACTGACAGATTCTTCATCAGTGCAGCAACATTGAACCCGTTATTTTCGAACAGCAAACCGTTCCACTGCCGAAGCGGCGTGTTTGACAGGTTCAGGCAGGGCGTTTCACCAAAATGCGGCGCGCCGATCAGTTCACCTTTCAGGTCATAGGTCCAGCGGTGCAGAGGGCAAACGATCGTGTTTGCGTTGCCACGGCCGCTGAGCATTTTGGCCTGGCGATGACGGCAGACATTCGACAGCAGTTCAATACCTTGCGGATTGCGGACCAACATGCGGCCCTCGTTTTCCCAAGGCAGCGTTGCGTAATCTCCGACGTTGGGTACCATTAGCGAGTGCCCCGCATATTGCGGACCACGCTGAAACAACTGCTGCTTTTCTTTCAGCAGCAGTGCATCATCAAAATAAACGCCTACCGGAAGTTGCGCTGAAGAGCGCGCGAGTTTTGCGAGACTGGCCAGATCGGACATCCCCACCCCCAAATTAATTTTCACCAACCTAAGAGAGAAAGAATCCGCAAAAACCTATTCAATCGAAATGGAACAGTACTTTTTTGGACGGAAGCGGGATTATACCCGTGGGGGCAATTCGGGGTGGTGTCGATGAAAAAACAAGATGATGGCCATCCTGATCAACATGCCGAACGCAGGGTCAGGCGTGTCTGATGCTAATTTTCGGCACTAAAAGTAATTATTTGCTAAGTATTCGGGCGGTTTTCGGGCAGACAGAGCAGGTATTCCCATGGATAGGAAATCGCTTGCACTAAAATAGGCACCCCCCGCACAGGACCTGCGTCATGCCTAAAAAATCTGTAGCCGAACCCGCTTCCTTTGAGTCTGCAATGGCAGAACTTGAACAATTGGTCGCCAACATGGAATCCGGCGAGTTGCCGCTGGAAGCGTCCGTGGCGGCTTATCAGCGTGGCTCCGAGCTGGTGCAATATTGCGCCGCCCAGCTCGAGCGCGTTGAAAAACAGGTGAAAGTGCTTGAGGGCGACATGCTCAAACCCTTTGCCACCGACGAAGATGACGACGACGAAGAGGACGAGGAATGAGTCAGGATTTTGCTGGCTGGCGTGCGGCTGTGCAGGCCGATATGGAAGGCGTGCTGTCGTCCTTCCTGCCTTCGGTGAACCAGCCTCCGCAACGTCTGCATGAAGCGATGCAGTACGCAGTGCTCGATGGCGGCAAACGTGTGCGGCCTTTGCTGGCCTTTGCTGCCGGTGAGTTATTTGACGCACCACGCGATGGAGTGGCACGCGCAGCGGCCGCGGTTGAAATAATTCACGCGTATTCGCTGGTGCACGATGACATGCCCTGCATGGACGACGATGATCTGCGTCGCGGCAAGCCTACGGTGCACAAGAAATATGATGAAGCGACTGCACTGCTGGTCGGTGATGCCTTGCAGGCGCAGGCTTTTGAGGTGCTGGCCAACGCCGAGCTTGATGCGGAGCGTCGGATTGTAATGTTGGCAACCCTGGCACGCGCCGCCGGATCGCTGGGCATGTGCGGCGGACAGGCGATTGATCTGGCCTCCGTCGGGCTCGTGCTCTCGCTGGCCGAACTCGAGCAAATGCACCGGCTGAAAACCGGCGCTTTGCTGGAGGCATCCGTCATGCTCGGTGCGATGGCGGGCAAGACCCTGACAGCCGCCGAAGCGGACGCTTTACGCGCCTACGCAGCGGCAATTGGCCTGGCGTTTCAGGTGGTCGACGATATTCTCGATGCCACAGCGGATTCGGCTACCCTGGGCAAGACCGCAGGCAAAGACGCAGCCGATAACAAGCCCACTTACGTTTCCATACTGGGTCACGAGGAGTCGCTTGCTCTGGCGGAAAAGTTACGGCAGGATGCCCACAATGCACTCAAGCCATTTGGGGATGGCGCGCAGCGGCTGCGAGATTTGGCCGATCTGATTGTGCACAGAAAGACCTGAGACATTATGGACCTATTAAAACAAATCAATGATCCGAGCGCGCTGCGCAGCTTGTCGCGCACTGAGCTCAAAACACTGGCCGACCAGCTGCGTACCTATCTGCTGGAGTCGGTATCCAAGACCGGCGGGCATTTGTCGTCCAATCTCGGCACCGTCGAGCTGACGATTGCACTGCACTATGTCTTCAACACACCCGAAGATCGAATCGTTTGGGATGTCGGTCATCAGACGTATCCGCACAAAATTCTGACCGGACGCCGCGACCGCATGCCGACGCTGCGTCAGCAGCATGGCTTGTCGGGTTTCCCGCGCCGTGATGAAAGTCCGTATGACACCTTCGGTACCGCGCATTCCTCAACCTCGATTTCTGCGGCACTGGGCATGGCACTTGCGTCCCGCACCAAGCGCGAAGACCGTCATTCGGTCGCCGTCATTGGCGATGGTGCAATGACGGCGGGCATGGCCTTTGAAGCGCTCAACAACGTCGGCATTTACGACGATATCAAGATGCTCGTCGTCCTCAATGACAATGATATGTCGATCTCGCCGCCGGTCGGCGCGCTCAATCGCTATCTGGCGCGTCTGATGTCCGGTAAATTTTATGCGGCGGCCAAAAATATGGGTAAGTCGGTTTTGCCGTCTTCCATGTTTGAAATCGCCAAGCGTTTTGAAGAACATGCGAAAGGCATGCTGGTACCGGCAACGCTGTTTGAAGAATTCGGCCTCAATTACATCGGCCCGATCGACGGCCATGATCTGGACTCACTGATACCAACGCTACAGAACCTGAAGAATCTCGAAGGCCCGCAGTTCCTGCATGTGGTCACGAAAAAGGGTCAGGGCTACAAGATGGCCGAAGCCGATCCCGTGCTGTATCACGGTCCCGGCAAATTCAACCCGAGTGAAGGTATTAAACCTGCAGCCGCTGGCAAGATGACTTACACCCAGGTGTTTGGCGACTGGCTCTCCGACATGGCCGCAGCAGATGAAAAGCTGATCGGCATTACGCCGGCAATGCGCGAAGGCTCCGGCATGGTGAAGTTCGAGCAAAAATATCCGGAGCGCTACTACGACGTCGGCATCGCTGAGCAGCATGCGGTCACCTTTGCCGCGGGTCTGGCCTGCGAAGGACTCAAGCCGGTGTTGGCGATTTATTCCACCTTTTTACAGCGTGGCTACGACCAATTAATTCACGACGTCGCCTTACAAAATCTGGATGTGACATTTGCACTCGATCGCGCTGGACTCGTGGGTGCTGATGGCGCAACGCATGCCGGTAATTACGACATGGCCTTCCTGCGCTGCATACCGAATATGGTCGTGATGGCTGCGAGCGATGAAAACGAATGTCGGCAAATGCTGACGACCGCTTATCGCTATGCTGGCCCGGCGGCAGTGCGCTACCCGCGTGGTGCTGGTGCAGGCGTCGCAGTGGCACCTGAACTCACCGACATCCCTTTGGGTAAAGGCGAAATTCGTCGCAAAGGTAAACAGGTTGCACTGCTGGCATTTGGCACCATGGTCGCGCCCGCATTGCAAGCCGGGGAAACGCTCAATGCGACAGTCGCCAATATGCGTTTCATCAAGCCGCTTGATGCAGCGCTCGTGGCTGAGCTGGCTGCAAGCCATGATTTGCTGGTAACGATAGAAGAAGGTTGCGTGATGGGTGGTGCAGGTTCTGCAGTAGCCGAGGCGCTCGCTGCTGCCGGTATCGTCAAGCCCTTGCTGCAACTGGGTTTGCCTGATCAGTTCATCGATCATGGCGATGCACAGCAGTTGCTCGCGCAATGCGGGTTGGATGGTGAAGGTATCGCCGCATCAGTCACGCAGCGTCTCGGCAAAACTGAACCAAGATTGGTCGTCAATAATTCGTAGAAAAATTGTATGGCTTGTTTGTAAAAGATGAGAAAAAAACGACGCTTCGGCGTCGTTTTTT
>JBILCO010000111.1:0-6908 GCA_044353075.1 Burkholderiaceae bacterium | reverse complement strand
TTCACGACCTCGTCCGATAATTTGATCGAATACGCATCGATGTCATATGCGAGCTGCTCGATGCTGGTCGCACCGATGATGGTCGACGCAATGAACCAACGCGTGTAGCACCAGGCCAGCGCAAGCTGAGTCGCGGTCATTCCATGCTGGCTGGCGATTTTCATGTAGCGCTTTGTCGCCTCCACCACACGGGGTCGCAGATAACGCGGACTCCAGTTCGGCGGGAAGTGGGTCAGTCGTCCGGCTGCCTGCGCATTGTCCACATACTTGCCGGTCAGCTGACCGAACGCGAGCGGGCTGTAGGCCAGCATGCCGACATTTTCGCGGTAACAGGTTTCATCCAGACCGCTTTCGAAACTGCGGTTAGCCAGGTGGTAACCATTCTGTATCGATACGATACGCGGCAAGCCCCGAGTCTCTGACAAATGAACGAACTCGGATACACCCCAGGCGCTTTCATTGGAGACACCGATGTGACGGATTTTTCCGGCTTTGATCAGCGCTTGCAGCACGTTCAGCGTCTCCTCAATCGCCACGCAGTCACGTTCATGCGCAGGATTGAAAAACAATTGCCCGAAGACCGGCACATTGCGGCTCGGCCAGTGCAGTTGGTACAGGTCGATGTAATCCGTTTGCAGGCGTTTCAGGCTGCTCTCAACTGCCGCGCGGATATTGGCTGCATCGAAATTGCTCTGGCTGTTGCGTATCCAGTGCATCGCTTTCGACGGACCGGCAATTTTAGTCGCCAGGACAATGTCCTTGCGACGGCCTGATTTTTTCAGCCAGGTGCCGATGATGGTTTCGGTGGCACCCTGCGTTTCGGCGCGCGGCATGACGGGATACAACTCGGCAGTATCAATGAAGTTAATGCCGCGCTCGAGTGCATAGTCGAGCTGGCTGTGACCTTCGGCTTCCGAATTTTGCTCACCAAAGGTCATGGTGCCCAGACAGATTTTGGATACCTGCAGGTCGCTATCGCCCAGTTTGATTTTTTCCATGCTTGTCTCCCTGATTTATTTTTTCGACAGTTTTATCCAGTTAATGTTTCTTTGCGACGGCTTCTGCGCATTCTCTCACCAGTGAGGGGCCGCGATAAATCAGCCCGGTGTAGAGCTGAACCAGGCTCGCGCCCGCGTCCATTTTGTCGCGCGCGTGCTCGCCACTGAGTATGCCGCCGACGCCAATGATGGGAATCTCGCCTTTGAAAGCCCGATGCAGCGCGCGGATCACACGCGTCGACAGATCGCGTACCGGCGCGCCCGAAAGGCCGCCGGCCTCATCTGCGTGCGCCAGCCCCTGTACTGCATCGCGGGTGATCGTGGTGTTGCTCGCGATGACGCCATCAATATGGTGACGCATGAGCGCATCGGCGATGGTTTCGATTTGGTCATTATCGAGATCGGGAGCGATTTTCAGCACCAGTGGTACGTAGCGTCCATGCGTATCAGCCAGCCGGGCCTGTGCCTGCTTGAGAGCAGACAGGAGCGCGTCAAGTTCGGAGGCCTGCTGGAGCTGGCGAAGATTCTTGGTATTGGGCGATGAAATATTGACCGCCACATACGCTGCATACGGATACACCTTGTCCAGACAATGCAGATAATCATCCGTTGCACGTTCGATTGGCGTATCGGCATTCTTGCCAATATTCAGGCCGAGTATGCCCTGCTTTTCCTGATAAAAATGCGAGGCCTGTACGTTACGGACAAAGGCATCGACGCCACCATTGTTGAAACCCATGCGATTGATGAGTGCTTGCGCTCGTGGCAGGCGGAACATACGTGGTTTCGGGTTGCCGGGTTGCGCGCGCGGCGTCACCGTACCGATTTCAATGAAACCAAAACCCAGCGCCGCCAGGCCGTCGATATACGCACCGTCCTTGTCCAGACCAGCAGCCAGTCCGATCGGATTCGGAAAGGTGATGCCCATCACTGAGCGGGGATCTGGGGTCGGTCGGGGCAGCAGCCGCGTCAATCCTGCGGATGCAGCAGAGCGCAGGGCCGGTAGTGTGAGGTTGTGGGCTTGCTCGGGATCGAGCGAGAACAGCAAGGGGCGGGCAAGCGAATAGAGCAGTTTGTCAGACACGATGAGCAGACATTCAGTAGGGGCACCGCGATTGTACCCCTGAGCTCTCTGTTATCCGGCGGACAATTTCTCCCATTGACCACGACGCAAGGCTTCGATCGGGCGGAAATTCACCTTGTAGGACATCTTCGCGCTTTCCTCTATCCAGTAGCCAAGGTAAACGTAGGGGATGTTGAGTTGCCGCGCCTGCTCGATTTGCCACAGCACGTTGTAGGTGCCGAGGCTGGATTTGGGCAGATCAGGGTCAAAGAAGGTGTAAACCGAGGACAGACCATCGTCGAGCACATCAATGATGCTCACCATGCGCAGGGTGCCATCCGGTTCGCGAAACTCGACCAGCCGTGTGTTGACTTTGCTTTGCAAAAGAAATTGGGCGTACTGATCACGACTGTCCTGATCCATGCCACCGCCTGAATGGCGCATGGCCTGGTAGCGCAGATAAAGCTCATAGTGTTCGTGCACGTAGGCCAGACGAGAGACCCAGGTCGACAAATGCTGATGCTGTTTCCACGAACGGCGCTGGCTGCGGCTGGGGGAGAAATCCGCCGCGCTCACGCGCACGGGTGTGCATGCCTGGCAGCCATCGCAATACGGGCGATACGTAAAAATACCGCTGCGACGAAAGCCGTTTTTTACCAGCTCGGAATAGATATCCGCATTGATCAGATGCGAGGGCGTGGCTACCTGCGAACGTGCCTGCCGGTCATCCAGATAGCTGCACGGATAGGGCGCCGTTGCATAAAACTGCAAGGTCGAAAAAGGCAGGTCCTTAAGATGTGTCATTGGGCGTTTTGGCGTTCAGCGACCATAGGCAGGAATGTACCTTGATCGTACCGAAAAGCGCAAAGCTTTGCTGTCATGTGGCATGAAGGGACAAATGTTGCGGCACCCAGTGATCAATTGCCGGCCGGGCGATCGCTGCTTTCATATGGGAAATGAAGGCGGCACGAGCCATAGTTCGGGCACCCAGTGACGCAAGATGATCGGTCTCTTGCTGGCAATCGATCAATTCGACCTCTCGGGCGCGCAGAAATTCCACCAGATAGGCCAGTGCTACTTTGGACGCATCCGTCACGCGAGCGAACATCGACTCCCCGTAGAACATGCGCCCGATGCAGACGCCATAAGCGCCTCCCACCAGCTGCTCATCCCGCCACAGCTCCGTGGAGTGCGCATAGCCCAGCGCATGCAGCTGGCAGTAGCCATCGATGATGTCGTCGGAGATCCAGGTGCCCGAGGATTGCTCACGCGGTGCGGCGCAGGCCCGGATCACCGAGCGGAAATCGGTATCGAAACTTACCTGCCAGGGGCCGCCCGCCCGCATGCTTCGGTCCACTTTTTTCAGAGTTTTGCGCAAGCTCTCCGAAATCCTGAATTCGGCGGTGGGCAGCACCATGCGGGGGTCAGTGCTCCACCACAGCACCGGCTGATGCTCGGAGAACCAGGGAAAAATGCCATGCCGATAGGCGTCCAGTAGCCGTTGCGGCGATAAATCGGCACCGGCCGCCAGCAGTCCCGGCGCGCCATCTGCTTCCGTCAGCGCATGACTGACATCCGGAAAAGGTGTGTCCACCTCCAGCCAAGGGATCATCTACCTCACCAACATAGACGGTAATTTGCACAGCTACGGTGCGGTTTAGCGAGGCGCATAATTTCTCATAAAAAATACTATTTAATTCAATGACTTAGATTATCGCTCGCGCAGCACCAAAGAGGAACGAATATTGCTACAAGGCAGTCTCGCTGGTTCATTTATGCACATAAACAGGGAGTTTTCATGGATTCATTCCGCAGCGGCGCGGATACCTTATTCATCTTGCTGGGCGCCATCATGATTCTGGCAATGCACGCCGGTTTCGCGTTCCTCGAGCTTGGCACGGTTCGCAAGAAAAATCAGGTGAATGCACTGGTGAAAATATTAGTCGATTTCGCTGTGTCGACGATCGCTTATTTCTTTATCGGCTACGGCATTGCCTATGGCGTTCATTTTTTCAGCAGTGCGGAAGTACTCGCCGAGAAAAGCGGTTTTGAGCTGGTGAAATTTTTCTTCCTGTTGACCTTTGCTGCTGCGATACCCGCCATTATTTCCGGGGGTATTGCGGAGCGCGCTCGTTTTAATCCGCAACTGGCAGCCACCGCGTTGATGGTGGGGCTGGTCTATCCCATTTTTGAAGGTATCGCCTGGAATCAGCGTTTCGGTGTGCAGGCCTGGCTGGAGGCCAGCTTCGGTGCCGGCTTCCATGACTTCGCCGGCTCGGTCGTTGTGCACGCCGTCGGTGGCTGGGCGGCGCTGCCGGCGATACTGTTGCTGGGTTCACGTCGCGGCCGTTATGGCCGAGACGGCAGTATTGCCGCACATCCGCCCTCCAGCATTCCGTTTCTCGCACTCGGTGCCTGGATACTCGCGGTCGGCTGGTTCGGTTTCAATGTGATGAGTGCGCAAACCCTCGACAAAATGAACGGTCTGGTCGCCATGAATTCGCTGATGGCCATGGTCGGCGGCACCCTGGTGGCGGTCGTCATGGGCAAAAACGATCCGGGGTTTGCGTATAACGGACCACTGGCCGGTCTGGTCGCGATTTGCGCCGGATCGGATCTGATGCATCCGCTGGGTGCGCTGCTGACTGGCGGCATCGCGGGTGGCATTTTTGTCTGGCTGTTCACGCTTACGCAAAACCGCTGGAAAATCGATGATGTGCTGGGGGTCTGGCCCTTGCATGGTTTGTGTGGTGCATGGGGTGGCATTGCCGCGGGCATCTTCGGCGCCAAAGCCCTCGGCGGTCTGGGCGGCGTGGCGCTGATGTCTCAGCTGATCGGTACCGCTCTTGGCATCTCTATTGCAGTCGTCGGTGGCTTACTGGTCTATGGTGCGTTGAAAGTGACTGTGGGCATACGGCTGGATCCCGAAGAAGAATATGACGGCGCCGATCTTTCGGTCCACAAGATTTCATCGACCGCAGAGCGGGAAACCAGCTGGTAACTTTCAGCTGCTGTTCAGCGGTTGATGCGCATGCCCGGTGCAATATCGGTCGCGTGCACACCAAAGGCTTGGCCGTTGCGTGAAGCGGCAAGATCAGCGAAAAAATTTTTCAGCGTATGTGTGACCGTGGGGAAGGCAAGATTACCCCACGGTATCTCCTGCTCGGTGAACAAGCGAACTTCGAGGCTCTCTGTGCCTGCACAGAAATCCAGATCGATCAAGCGTGCGCGATAAAACAGATGGACTTGGTGCACGTGAGCGACGTTGAGCAAGCTGAACAGCGCCAGCGATTCGATGCGTGCACCCGCTTCTTCCCATGTTTCACGCGCGGCGGCCTCAGCCGTGGTTTCACCGTTTTCCATGAAACCCGCAGGCAATGTCCAATAGCCTCTGCGTGGTTCGATAGCGCGACGGCAGAGCAATACCTGTGCGCTGTCATCCTGATCCCACAGCGGTATGCTGCCCACAACCATCTTGGGATTCTGATAGTGAATTTCTCCACAGCTTTCACAAACATGACGAGCGCGATTGTCATCCGTTGGAATCCTGAGCGACACGTTTTCGCCGCAGCTGGGACAAAATTTCATTCGATAGCCGGTTATGGAAAATGCCCGCGCTGAAGTCAGTCCGGGATACGCAACGAGTTTACCATTCGTTGCAATGACAGAATCCGGGTTGCATTGCCAGCAGATAGTCTGTATATTTCGATCCTTCAGACGCGGGGTGGAGCAGTCTGGCAGCTCGTCGGGCTCATAACCCGAAGGTCACAGGTTCAAATCCTGTCCCCGCAACCAAATTCCATGGCAAGTGCATAGCAGGCCCCTCATTAGCAGGGGCTTTTTTGTTCTCGCAACGTTTGGCATAGCGAACGTCGTGCGGATCTCGATGTTGTGTCAGTGGCAGTGTTTGTCGAACGTCACTTGAGCCACCGACCGGGCAGCGAGATCGTGTCAGACAGATGGGTAAAGTCGTGCGGCACCCGCCCGGGGGCTTGTCATAAAAATAAGCGCTTACCCTGCAGTTACTGGCCAACTGAGCGCCAAAGTCAGTCTCGAGAGGGGGTAATTGAGGCAATGACAAGCGTATCGAAGTGCCCTATAATTCGCCGCATCGCTGTGACCAGCGTGGCGTGATCCGGCGCCCTTCGCATTCTCTAGTCTCAATCCGGTCAAGACCGCAGCAGTCGCCCCAAGAAAAATTCTACAACCGCGGGCGCTGGCTGCAAGCAACTAAAACCATGCCTTACTTGGCTCAGCTTTGCTGATGCGAGCCGAGAATTGAGCTTCTCACTGCAACCAACTCGTATTGTACGAATCGTAGATGAATACCATTGAGGCTAAAAAAGTCCTCGAAACTGCACTGTTGTGCACACATGAGGCATTGTCGATCAATGAGCTGAAAAAGCTTTTTGCTGGTCATTCTGAGGATACGGAGTCAGTACCTGACACCGATACCATCAAGATCATGCTGGAAGAATTGGTTCAGGATTGGGCTGGACATGGCGTCGAACTGGTGAACCTGTCGACCGGCTGGCGTTTTCAAAGTCGTGCCGAGATGAAGGTTTTCCTCGACCGATTGAATCCCGAGAAGCCGCCGAAATATACCCGTGCGACGCTGGAAACATTGGCCATCATTGCGTACCGCCAGCCGGTGACACGGGGTGATATCGAAGAGATTCGTGGTGTGGCTGTCAACTCGCAAACGATCAAGCTGCTGGAGGATCGGGGCTGGGTTGATGTGATCGGTCACAGGGATGTCCCCGGTCGGCCTGCTTTGCTGGCGACCACCAAACAGTTCTTGGATGATCTCGGCTTGTCTTCGCTGGAGCAGTTGCCGCCATTACAGC
>JBILCO010000096.1:0-7102 GCA_044353075.1 Burkholderiaceae bacterium | reverse complement strand
CAGCTTCGGGCATGCACACCATGGGCTGACCCAGGCGGCGTCCAGTGGCCGATTGATGGCAGAGATGATTTGCGGGTTACCGACGTATGCGGATGCCACGCCGTACCGAGTAGACAGGTTTTAACTAAGGAAGGAAGCGCCATGGCAGTCACCGGCATGAATCATTTCACCATCGTCACGGATGCCCTTGAAGAGACGGTTCAGTTTTATCAGGAATTATTGGGACTGAAAACGGGCTATCGCCCACCCATGTCGTTTGCGGGTGCCTGGATGTACTGTGATGATGAACCCGTGCTGCACATCATTAACAAAGGTGTATTGCCCACAGAGAAAGCCGGCATATTGGACCATATGGCTTTTTCTGCGACCGACTTGAGTGGCACACTGGCCACGCTGAAATCCCGTGGTCTGGCCTACGATTTACGACGCCAGCAAGAGACGGGCGTGTGGCAATTATTCTTTCATGATCCCAACGGTGCACGCGTGGAGCTTGATTTTGAAGCGGGTGAGGAAGTCGAGGACTAGGCGCCCTGCGTTTTCCGCATTCCAATCCATCCTGATCCGGAATGTTCTTCAACTACGTTCGATCAGGGACTTGTGTCGTTTTCAATCGCCACAACCACCCACTTTCCCTCGACCTTGCCTAGCGAAAAGCGAATCTTGTCGCCTGCCTTGAGTTTGTCGATTGAAATGCTATCGACAACCCGAAATGCCATCGTCATGGCCGCCATATCCAAATCGGGAATAGCCTCGTGCTTGATCGTGAGCTTGCGGCTTTCGGTATCGGTGCGGCGAACTTCGCCTTTGATCATGCCGCTGTTCTGCGACGCATGCGCCTCATGCTCATGATGATTGGCCCAGACGGTGGGGATAGCGCAGGGCACTGACAGGACGATGGCAAGGGTGAGAACCTGTTTATCAAATTGATGCATTTGAATGCTCCTTGGTATCTGCGTTATAAACAATTTAATGGCCTTCGTGACCTGAGGGTTTGCGACTTTACCTTCCCGGGCATGGACTGACCACCTGCTTCGTTCTGACTGGAGGGCTCAGGCAATTCGCCCTTCCATTCATACGCAATTGTTCCAGGTGGATGCTTGTACCAGCCCGGGTTACTGTAATCACCCGGCTTCTGGTCAGCCCGTACTTGAAGCACTGTGAACATGCCACCCATTTCCACACTTCCGAAAGGGCCGTCACCGGTCATCATGGGCAGAGTGTTCTCAGGAAGCGGCATCTCCATGTCCGCCATATCACCCATGCCGCGCTCGCCCATCACCATGTAGTCGGGTACCAACTTGTTTATTTTTTCTGCAATACCCCGATGATCGACGCCAATCATGGTGGGCACCTGATGGCCCATCGCGTTCATCGTGTGATGCGATTTGTGGCAATGGAATGCCCAGTCACCGGCTTCAGTGGCATCAAATTCAATGGCGCGCATCTGACCCACGCCGATATCCACCGTGACCTCGGGCCAGCGCGAGGCCGGTGATGTCCAGCCACCATCCGTACCAGTCACCGTGAACTCATGTCCATGCAGGTGAACCGGATGATTGGTCATCGTCAGATTACCTACCCGTATGCGTACCCTGTCATTCTGACGCACCCGCATCGCATCAATGCCGGGGAAAACGCGACTATTAAAGCCCCAGAGATTAAAGTCCAGCATGGTATTGACCTTGGGGGTTGCGCTACCGGGCGTGATGTCGAAGCTATTGAGCAAGAAAACAAAATCACGATCGACACGCATGAAATTTGCATCTTTCGGGTGAGTCACCCAAAAGCCCATCATGCCCATCGCCATTTGCACCATTTCATCCGAATGCGGGTGATACATGAAGGTCCCCGCGCGCTTTGCTTCGAATTCATACACAAAGGTTTTACCTACCGGTATGCGTGGCTGAGTCAGGCCAGCCACACCATCCATGCCATTGGGCAGTCGCTGTCCGTGCCAGTGCACGCTGGTTGCCTCGGGCAAGCGATTAGTCACGAAAATACGTACACGATCACCCTCCACCACTTCAATCGTCGGTCCCGGTGACTGACCGTTATAGCCCCACAAATTCACCTTCATGCCGGGTGCGAATTCACGCACCACGGGTTCGGCCACCAGATGGAATTCCTTGACGCCTCGATTCATGCGCCAGGGTAGCGACCAGCCATTGAGCGTGACCACCGGATAAAACGGTCGTCCGTCTTTAGGCAAAGGCGGTGGCGTGGTCCGTGCGTCTTTCATCACGGCGGCTTCCGGCAATGAGGCAGCACCCGCCCGACTGATCAGCCCGGCACCGAGCGCCAGCACACCGGCATCACGAAAAAAATCTCTACGGTTCATCATGAATCTCTCCTTTCAGTGCGCGGGTGCGGGCATCGCCTGTCGCTGCACACTCCCTGCAGCCGGCATCAATGGGTTACCCAGACTGCCGCCGTTCATGGCGAAATTGAGCTCGCTGTCGGCGATCCAGAAATCGCGCTGTGCATCTATCGCTGCGTTGATGCTGGCAATCTGTGCACGAGCATCGGCCAGCAATTCAAAGACACTGACCAGCATGCCGTTGTAGCGCAACAGTACTTCTTCCGACACACGTTTTCGGAGCGGCACGATCTCATCCCGATAGCGACGCGACACATCAAAGCTGGTGCGGTAAGCCGAGTAATGTTCGCGCACCTCGGAACGTGCCTGAACGGCGACATCCGCAGTGCGCATCAGCGAGCGCATGTAGATTGCTTCAGCGCGGCGGGTGCGCGCTGTGCCCCAGTCGAACAGAGGCAGGCTGAGCTCGACTTCATAGCCATCGGCACGTGATTCACCCGTCTCACTCTTGTTTTGATAACCCGCCTCGAGCACATTCACGAAACGCGTAGCCCGCGTGAGACCCAGAGTGCGGGCCGTGTACTCGGTTTCCATTGTGGCGATCTGCACATCCAGTCGCTGCGCGATCGCAGCACTCTCGATATCTGCAGGCATCTCCGGCTGGTCCGGCAAAGCCGGCAGCCGTTCCGGCAAACGGATTTGCGCACGCTCTCCTGACAAACCCATCAGGCGCACCAATCGCTCACGGCTGGCTTGGGCCGCGTGTTCGGCACGAGCAAGCTGCGCGGTGACTTCGACATGAAACACTTGCTCGCGCGCGTGATCGAGTTTGCTCCAGTTGCCCACACTCGCCATGCGCTGCGCCAGCTCGGCGCTGGCTTCGGTCGCCTGTGCTGCCTGACGCATGTACATCAGCGATTGCTTGGCAGCGACCGCCTGAAAATACGCGCGACGTGTATCCGCCGCCAGACGGACAACCTGCAAGGCCGTCTGCAATTGCGTCTGACTGAAACGGCGCTCTTCGATGGCACGGCGGAGGGGCATCGTCAGCAGACCGGCCAGATCCAGCAGGACAGCACGTTCCGTTTTGGTCACATCGGTATTGGACAGACGACCGAACGAAAAACCGGGATTGCGCAGACGTCCGGCCTGCACCAGATCGGCTTCAGCCACACCGAGATCGGCGAATGCCGCCTGCAGACGTTGGTTGTTCAGCAGCGCTACCTGCACGGCACTGTCCGGCGTCAGATCGGCGGCCAGCAGTTCACTGACTTGTGCCTTGCCCTCGGCCGATTCGCGTTGTACACCGACACCGGCGCGGTCGCGGGTCAGCGAGGACACACGATCCAGACCACCGTCCGGTGAAAAACCGGCACAACCTGCCAGCACGACACTACATGCCAGCGCAAAGCAGGCGCCGGCCATTGATGGAAATTTCATAAAGAACCTCGACACAGAATGAAAGCTTGCCGAAGGCAAGCGGGCATGTCATGCCTGACGCCAGACACACCACAAAAAGCTGTGTCAGGTCAGCGAGTGTGCAGAGAGCCGCGGAGGTCGCTCGGGTTTTTCAGGAAGATGGCCAGCCGCTTCAGGACAGACTGGCTTGAACGTCTGGAGAACAAACGATACGGCGGGAGCTTGCATGGCCGCAGGTGGCGGCGCTGCAGCACCCATCAGGCAGCACTTACTGCAATCGGTGCAAGAAGCTGGCGAATGTTCCGATGCCTTTGCTGCCGATTGCTGAAATTTCGCTGCTTTACCGGACGGCGAGAGCCCGGCGGGTGGATGGGACGAGTGAGCGTGGTGAGCGTGGTGATCCTGGTGAGCACTGTGACCCTGCGGCAGATGCCTCTGCGCATCATACGACCTATGCAAAAGCGAGCTATCGGCCCCTGGCGCGAGCATGGCGGTTTGCAGCCAGCGTGCATGATGCGAGACCATCCCAGCCGATCGTGCAAACGCCAGCGCGCTTTGCACAGGCAGCAGACAGCACAGCAGCAAGACGATCAGGTGTCGAACCGGTATACGCATGCCACCGAATTTAACACAATGGGAATACGACTCTCAGACCCGCCGACCCATCGCCCGGCAGTAGCTTCTATCCACCCAGAAGCTGCCGGTTCACCGGCGTGAGGATAAAACGTTTGCGTAACTACTCAACCCGGAATTCGAATTTCTGTTTTCGGCAATCAAGTGTGTTGATGTAATGAAAAGAGAAGCGCGCGCCGTTTTCAGCGCCGACCCGCAGTCGCATCTTATTACGACCAACCACATCGCCTTCTTCATCTTTGACAGCCACCGAAAAACTGCCACGAAACGGCTGACCGCCTTTATTGACCAGGACACCGCCCAGATTGTAGTCAACGCAATACACACGTTTGACGACCAGCTCAGGGTTATTGGTTTGCAGCGTTTCGCCGTGACTAAGCAACGGACACAGGATGCCGACGATGATGGCAATGATGGGGTTCCGGTATTTCATCGGGTGAATCTCCTCAGTTTCAGACAAGCGATGACACCGGAGACCCCGGCTGATCGCTAATTGAGTGCGTAGCGTTTTACCGCTTCTTCGTTCCATTCCATGCCCAGTCCCGGGCCCTGCGCGGTCACCTGACCATCCATAATCTCGTAAGGTTTCGCCAGCACTGCTGAACCGAAGTCCATGAACTCAAGCCAGTGACAGGTCGGAGTCACCGACAACACATGTGCACTGGCTTCGATAAACAAGTGACTCGACACCGGCATCGATGCCGCGCGTGCCATGCCCATCACGGACAGCCAACCCGTGATGCCGCCAATCTTCATCAGGTCGGGCATCATCATGTCGCAGGCACCGACACTGATTGCCCGCTCGGCGTCGCGCGGAAACCACCAGTTTTCACCGGTCTGTATGTTCGCCTCAACCGCATTTCTGACCAGCGCATGCCCCTGCAAATCTTCGGCGGCCACCGGCTCTTCGACCCAATGCAGATCAAAGGGCTCCAGCAAACGAATGCGTCGTATCGCTTCAGTCGGTTGCAGGCTCTGGTTGAAGTCCACCATCAGCGCCGTCTGCGGTCCGATCATCTGGCGGATCTCGCGCGTCACATGGATATCGCGCTGTACATCCGGATCACCGAGCTTGATCTTGATCGCACGAAAACCCTGCGCCATCGAACGCTCAATCGCTTTCGCGTCCCCGACCGGATCGACCATGCCGTAGCTGTCATAAGCCCAGACAGGCCTGGCCTCACCACCCAGCAGCTCGACCACCGGCTTGTTCACTGATTTGCCGAGCGCATCCCAGTACGCCATGTCCAGCGTCGATGCCACCATGCCCAGCAATCCCTGCATGCCCAGCAACCGAAAGCGCTGCTCGAGCTGCTGCATGCGCGCCACCGGCACCACGGTCTTGCCAATCAATTCAGGCTTGATCTCATCAATCAGGGCCAACAACGGCCGCAGCGTCACGGGCGTATAGCCAAACAAGTACGCGTTGCCGGTGATGCCCTGCTCGGTCAGCACATCCACCAAAATCAGCGGCGATACGTCGACTGCACCCGAGGCGGTTCTGACCGGTCGGGTCAGCGGTGCGACGATGGCGCGGGCGCGGATGTCGCGAATGATGAGGCTGTCCATAAAATTCCTGTTCATGTGATGAATCGACCAATCGAGCCTGAATTTTAGTCTCCCGTCCTCGGGTCGGAACGAACGCGAATAAATTTCACCATTGCGGCCCGCAGGCAGGAACGACAGGGCTGCCATCGTCCCCACTGGTGCTGGCGATCTGGCGGGAGAGGCGTTAAGCTCCGACATCGATCACTGAAAGGAAAACACTCATGACCACCGTCCGTCTGCTCTCCCACGCCGAGGCATCGCCCGCAGCCCGTGCCGTCTTCGATGACATCATGCGTGTCCGCGGTGTCGATGATGTGAATAATTTCTGGAAAGCGCTGGCTCATTCGCCTGAGGTACTGCAGGGCGTATGGTCACAAGTGCAGCAGGTGATGAAACCCGGCGCGCTGGATGCGCTGACCAAGGAGCTGATTTACATTGCGGTATCCGCAGCGAACAGCTGCGAATACTGCGTGCATTCACACACCGCAGCGGCGCGAGCTAAAGGCATGAGCGACGCGCAGCATGCTGAACTGCTGGCGGTGATTGCGATGGCCAGTCAGACCAATGCGCTCGCGAACAGCCTGCAGGTGCCGGTCGACGAGGCTTTCAAAAAATAAGCGCCCTGCTCGTACACCCGAGGTCTGCTCTCAGGGATAACGTACCCAGCCTTTCGCCGGTGATCCCTGCTCAACCCGCTCGGCAGGCTTCGCTTGCGCGGTGCCGCTGACAGGATGTTCTGCCGCGACCGCAGCCTTCTCCGGCATCCCGGAAGAGTGATGGCTGGTGATCAGCCATTGTGAGCCGATCTTGCGATACGAGAACGAATAACGGGCCTTGACGGCAGTGCCATCGGCAAACCGGAAGGTATACAGCCCGGCATCGGTGGCGCTGTTGCAGTCCACATCAATCACGCGATCATCGATCGTGCCTTCAGGCCGGCGCGCGAGAAAGTGCGCGAAATAATCTTCTTTTTCAGCCGCCGTGAATCGTGCACGGTTCGATACGGTCGGCAGCAGAACGGACCCCGGCGCATAATTCGCCGCCACTTTTTTCGGGTCTCCGGTGCGCAGCGATGCATTCCAGCGATCAAATAGCGCAGCCACCTCGGACTTCAACGGTGGATTGCAATACTCTGCTGCACTGGCAGCGTGCGATGCTTTGTCAGGGGCAGCATGGTTGTCGGCG
>JBILCO010000070.1:0-8204 GCA_044353075.1 Burkholderiaceae bacterium | reverse complement strand
TGAGCAAGACCGATGGTTCGAAGATCTGGGAAGTGCAAGTGGCTGATCCAGGCAAAGGTGAGACCATTACCGGTGCACCGCTGATCGTCAAGGACATGGTCGTGACCGGTATGGCTGGCGCTGAGTACGGCGTTCGCGGCTGGCTCGAAGCGATCAATCTGAAGGATGGTAAGCGTCGCTGGAGAACTTACACGATTCCTGGCCCAGGCGAGCCTGGCCATGAGACATGGAAAGACAAGCACGGTGCATGGAAAACTGGCGGCGGCACGACCTGGGTAACTGGTTCGTACGACCCTGAGTTGAACATCATCGTCTGGGGTACTGCTAACCCAGGTCCTGACTGGGACAATGCATACCGTCCTGGTGATAACCTGTGGACTGACTCCACGATCGCGCTGGATGCAGATTCCGGCAAGATCAAGTGGGGCTTCCAGCACACACCTAACGATCCGTATGACTTTGACTCGATCAACGAAAACACTTTCGTTGACACTCAGGTCAATGGTGCCTTCCGTCGCATGACCATCCACTCCAACCGTAATGGTTATGTGTATGCGAATGACCGTAAGACAGGTGAGCCACTGTGGTGCACCCAGTTCGTCGACAAGCTGAACTGGTCGGGCGGTCTGGATGCCAAGTGCAAACCCAAGTCATACAACCCGAAGGCTGATGTTCAGACCTACATGAAGGGCACAGCTGCTCAGCGCGGTACAGCGACCAAGGGTCGTGGTACGGTTGACGGCGTCCTGGAGCCAGGTCACATGGGCGGCAAGAACTGGCCACCTACGACTTACAGCCCGCAGACCAACCTGTATTACATCCCTACCATCGAGGGCTGCAACAAGGCGTTTGCTGAAGTCACGGTTCCTGGCGCTCACAAGCCACGTCAGCTGTTCCTGGGCGGCGCACCTTACTCCACGTTCGAAGATGCAGGTTGCGGCCGTATCACCGGCTCCATCACAGCCATCGACGTGCGTACCGGTCAGGTCGCCAAGAAGGTCCGCACCGAGCACCCACAGCTGGGTGGTCTGCTGACCACAGCTGGCGGTCTGGTGTTCTCGGGTCACGCTGAAGGCGCTGTGGTTGCCTATGATGCGGCTTCCCTGGAAGAGCTGTGGCGCTTCGAGACTGGCTCGGCAATCAATGCTCCTCCGATGAGCTTCTCCTCGGATGGCAAGCAGTACGTTGCAATCGAAGTCGGTCTGGGTGGTGCATGGCCGCAGTGGTTCGTCACTGCGACACCTGAACTCAAAACTCAGGTACCAAGCAACATTCTGTACGTATTCGGCCTGGATAAATAATCCTGGTTGACTGGTCGGGCTGGTGGTAACACCAGCCCGATTTTTTCAGGCAAGTTCACACATCCCACGAATTCCAGAGGTAAAGGTAATGAAACGTTTGACCGCAAACTTGAAAGTCGTGGCAGCAGCGGCTTTGTCAGCTTGGGTACTGATGGCTGTGGCGCCATCGGCAATGGCCGAGGAGGACGATCGTCCCAAGAACGTGCCTCGCGGCGGTGGCAAGGTGGCATTTACACAGTTCTGCACGACCTGCCATATGCCGGATGGACGCGGCGGGCAAAATGAAGGTGGTTATGGCGCCGATCTGCGCAAGACTCCGTTGGATGTCAATATGGTTGTACACGTGATTACCAATGGTCGTGCTGGCCGTGGTATGCCGGCATTCAAAGGTCTGATCGATGAAGAGAATATTCGCCTGGTGGCGGAATTCATCAAGGACGATGCGCCAAGAGGTCTGAAGATTAAATAAGCATACGGCTTTATAGCCTGACATCTGACTCGCCGCCCGTTGGGCAGGCGAGTTTTTTATTTGTGCAGTGTTATTTCTATTTCACTTTTTCTTTGCCTCGGCCAGCTGCTCCGGGGTCATTTTTTCAGACAGCTGGTCCAGCAAGCGGTTGATCTCTAAACGGGGATACTTCTCTTCATTGGTAATTGCTTCCTGCAACCAGCGGTGAGCCTCGACGTAGTTTTTGTGAACGCCCAGAGCAAGTTGCACGTAGACCTGTTTCATCATGCGTTTGCCGTACTTGTTTTTGCGCTCGATGAGCTGTCTGGCGATATTGCGAGCTTCGCTCATGTCACCGGTTTGACGACCTTTATCGTAGGCGTCAGTCCCTTTGATGAAAAGAGACAAACTTTCGTTTTCGTAAGCGCACTGTTTTTCATCCCCGCTCGGGCACAGTGCCGGGTCGTCTTCTGCGCTGACCGGCGCATGGCTGATGGCAAGGCTCAGCACCAGGCCGGACATGATCGCTTTCAGGGTAGGGTAAGTCGTGTTCTTCATGGGTGTCTCGTTTTATTATGATGTCATCAGGGATCTGGCGGCCTCCCGGGCATGCCAGAATCGCGGGCGGCGCGGTAGCCACGCCGCCGGTTCTCGTCAGTTGCCTTTCATGTCGGCAATCAGTTTGCCGGCTTTTGCCGGGTCGAAGTAGTAAGTCACGGAATCAAAGCGGCCACTGGTGCCCATCTCGTAGATGCCTACCATGTCGATACGCACCGAGTCGCCTGATTTGCGGTGGGTAGCATCCCAGGTAAAGACCACGGCAGCGGAGCGTCCGCCGACGATCATTTTCTTGACGTCAAAGCGTGCCTTGAAGGTTTTGTATTCACCGGTCATGTAATCGGAAAAATCTTTTTTGCCCGACTGGCTGGAGACCGGTGTGGTGCGGGTGACATTATCAGAAAAATATTTGATCCAGGCGGCCGGGTCATTATTCTCCATCGACTGGTTGTATTCCTCCATAGCCTGCCGGATAATGGATTCGACTTGCATTTCTACGGCGCCGGCAGCAAAAGCCGCACTGGAGAACATACTGCTGAGAACAAGAATAGCGCCGGCAAAATTGCGGCGGATGGTACGAGTGGTGCTGATCATGAAACCTTTCTCCTTCGTAGATTTTTGTTTATTGCTGAAATCGCGATGGCCGGACTGGAAAATCGGAGGGCGCCAAAAAGGCGTGCGACTTCTGATCAGCCGCAGTGTTTTTGTTGATCCGTTTTGTTGGCCGTCGGTGCCATAAAGTACCATTTTTGAAAGCGAATGCCCATTAAATTTCACTTAAATGCCGGCTTCATTCCCGAGTCAAAATCACCGTCGTCCGGGTTGAGACGGCATGACTGAAAAACGGTCAGTTCGCAGGCAGCAGTGAAATTTTTTATTAACGACTCGATAAAAAAATACGTATGCAAAACCCGGTCTGGCTGGAAGTTGCGTTGAATGGTCCCTGGTCGCGCGAGCGGCAGCCTGCGATCCCGCTGTCGGCCGATGAAATCGTCGAAGACGCCGTCGCCTGCGCAGCCGAAGGCGCATCCATCATTCATTTTCATCCCTACGATCCCGCCACCGGTCGCCAGCGCGATGATTACGAGATTTACGCCCCCATCATCGAGCGCATCCGCGCCAGAGCCGACGTGATTTGCTATGGCACCTTGCCTTTCGCCGGTGATGTGGATGCCCGCGATACCTTCACGCCCGAGAAACGCTATGCAGCGGTAGAAAAGCTGGCCAGCGCGGGGCTGATCGAATGGTCGGTCGTGGATCCCGGCTCGACCAATATCAGTACACGCAGCGATGTGGCCAGTGGCAAGCAGGGTTTTGTCTATACGAATCCGGAGAGCCACATCCGGCACGGGCTGGATCTCTGCCAGCGGCATCAGCTGACAGCGTCTTATGCGATTTACGAGCCGGGTTTCATGCGTTTGGGAGCGGCACTGCGTCGTACGGTGAGCAGCCTGTCGCCGCCGGTCTATCGGCTGATGTTTTCAGATAACTTCACATTTGGTTTCCCACCCGAAGAATGGGCGGTGGAGGCTTATGTGCGTCTGCTGGGTATCGAGGAGCCGGATGCCCAATGGATGGTCGCGGGCCTCGGTGTGCTGATCGATCCCCTGATTGATGTCGCTGTCACCCGGGGCGGACATGTGCGTGTGGGTCTGGAAGATGCGCCGCTCGGTCATGCTGTCTCGAATGTGGATCAGGTGCGTGCTGCGAGGGCGCGTATTGAACGGAATGGCGGCAGACTGGCGACAGCGGCTCAGGTGCGCGAACGCCTGCAGGCCTGAGCGTCTGATTGCTCGCATTTTCCTATGTGGATCACGCCATGAAACGCTTTTTACGACATCCGTCCCGATATGTCTTGATCCCGATGTTGCTGGTGACTGCGGGCGTCCTGCTGGCACCCTCGAACCCTGCCCTCTCGGATAGCGAATCAGACGGATGCTTCTGGAATCCGGTCAGCAAGCAATGCACGCCGGATGACCAGATATTCGTGCAGCCCATTGCCGGTTTGAGCGAGGCCGATACGGGTCGGTTTGATGAAGGCCAGCGTCAGTTCAAGGCTGCCTGGTCGATTTTCCCGCTGATAGACGGCGAGTGGGGACTGGGCCCGACGTTTCATGCGAGTTCCTGTGTTGGCTGTCATGTCAGTTTCGGCCGCGGCAAAACGATCGACGATGCAAGCAAGCCATCGTTCCAGCAGTTACTGAGACTCTCCTTGCCGGGCGCAGATACCGTGAGCGAGCCATTGGCGCATCCGTCGTATGGTACGCAACTCCAGGTGTTCGGCATTTTCGGCGAATCCCTGACAAATCCAGTGGTGGGCGAGGCTGATCTGCGTATCGATTGGGAGCCGCTGAAGACCACACTGCCCGACGGTACCGAGGTTGAATTGCGTCGTCCGCAAATCCGCCTCACCAAGCTGGCATTCGGACCGCTGGGTGAAAAAACGCAGATCTCGCTGCGCAACACGCCGGTGGTTTACGGGATGGGTTATCTCGATGCGGTACCCGAGGCCGACATTCTCGCCATTGCCGCGCAACAGAAATCGCAGGGGCTCAATGGTCGCCCGAATTATGTGAAAGACGACGCAAGCGGCAAACTGATTCTTGGGCGCTTTGGCTGGAAGGCGAATCAGCCGACACTGAAACAGCAGGTGGCGGCTGCGCATATCGGCGACATGGGCATTACGACATCGTTGTATCACGAGCAGAATTGCCCGAAAGTGCAGGTACAGTGTCAGGCCGCGCATCAGACCGGCAAACATGAACTGACCGACGAGGCATGGGGGGCCGTGACTTTTTTCCTTGCGGGAGTCGATGCGCCCAAGCGCCCGAAACCAGATGGCGACAAATACATTCAGGGCGAGAAGCTGTTTCGTGGCGCGGGTTGCAATGGCTGTCATGTGCCTGAAATGAAAACCGGCAAATTCCCGCTGCTGACGGCGCTCGAAAGCAAAACCTTTAACCCCTACACCGATTTGCTCTTGCATGACATGGGTCAGGATCTGGCGGACAACCGACCTGATTTCAAAGCCGGTGGACGTGACTGGCGCACTGCACCGCTATGGGGTCTGGGTTTGTCCCGAAGAGTCAATGGCAGTATGGACTTGCTGCACGATGGGCGTGCCCGCAGTGTGCTTGAGGCGGTACTCTGGCATGGGGGTGAAGCGAAAAAAGCGCGGGATCAGTTCGCGGGCATGAAAAAAGAAGAGCGTGATGCGCTGATCGCTTTTGTTCAATCCCTTTGAGCGCAGAGTGAACTCTGATGGAAAAGTCGCTTACTGAGCGGTTTCCAGTACGGGCGTATCGTCGGCAGATTTCGCAGGCATCAAGACAGTGTCGGCTCTGGAGCGCACATACGATTTGGCTTGCAGCGAGCACGCCGTTCTTCTGCCAAGTTCCGTCAGAACATAAACACCCGCCAGCGGACGTACATAACCAGTCCGCACCAGATTATCGATTTGTTTCTGGCGCTTGCTGAAATCAGTAATCACCGATTCGGTCTCGATCAGGTGAACGATGAGCTCAATATCTTCGATCGATAGCACGTGCATATCTGTCTCCGTTGTCTTGTGAGCCGCGCGGCCCATCGGCTGTCTGCATAGACAGCCGGTATCTCATTGATTTGACGAGATATCCATGATTATAGACCTCAAATTTTCCGGTGCGTTGAAGAAAATAATCATACTAATAAGTTAATTATTTAAGTGGTATCTCATTTTATTTTTGCTAATAGAGAAGCCGCTGAATCATCAACATGCTGTGGTGAGCAAGCGAGGCTTCGTGATGCGGCGGGACTCAAGGTCAGCCTTGTTGCCTTGGATTAGGCGAGGAATACATTGTTGACAAACGCCTGCTTCAGACGTTGTCATTTTGAGGCGGCAGGATTGTTCACCTCTGGGGCACCTGAGGTCTCCGAAGCATTACCCCCAGTCGCCTCTCCGGCGACAACCTCAGGAAAGCACATGCGAGTGCCGTTCCACTGCTGACCGCACCAGCAAAAGCCTTCTGGATTGATGATGCAGGTACCGCTGCCGCAACAACGTGGGTCTTCCATGATATTCTCCAATCGATTGATACGTCACAAACAGCAGTCGAAGCAAAACTTGTTTTTTTACGTCTCAGTTCTTTTTCAGAGCCAGTTCATCTTAAAAAATTTACTTGCTCTCGATAATCTGCCTGCAAAGCCCGACTCATCACATGCCTGAATCAAAGAAAAAAACGACAGAAAACAAAGCCATTCTGGCAGGGAAAAAAACGGTAAAGGTTTACCTGATCTTAGCAGTAATATTCAGTTTAATTTTTGGCGGCCTCACACTCCTGGCATTTTTTATTTCACGCTTGAGTTCGTAGGCTGGCCACTGTAATGATCCGCAAACATTTTTTCCGTGACTGGACGAATTAAAAAGAAAAATATTCTGGCGATGCTGGAATCAATCTCGGTAAGAGATAGCGGAGATATGATCTGCCCTCTCTGCGAGCGCAATGTCCCGCAAGCGCAAAGAGATGCTCATCATTTGATTCCGAAATCCTATAAGGGTACTGACACCGTCGTGCTTCATCGTATCTGTCATCGGCAAATACATGCACTTTTGACGGAAGCCGAACTGGCGCGACAATTTAATACAGTGGATGCCTTGAAAAATCATGAAGCGATAGGCCGTTTCATTCAGTGGGTGAAAGACAAGCCGGATGATTTTTTTGAGCGAAGCCGAAAAAGCAGTCGACTGAAATCGTTCTGATCATTCAGTGCGCCGCCCTTTTCAAAACGGGGTATTCATAAATATCGAAGCAGCCGCCGGCTCAATTTTTTATACTTCATGATAACTTGTGAAAACAGCTGACTTAACCCCCGGAGGCAAAATGAAACCTGGCAGCGTCAAGCGGATCGGCATGGTCCGGCGTAAGGCAAGCATGACCCGTGAACAGTTCGAGACCCACTGGCTGACAGTGCATGCCGAGCTTTGCAAGAAGCTGCCGGGTATGCAGCGTTATTCAGTCAATCTGGTGGCCGCCGGCGATCGGGAGAAATTCGGCTACGACGGTTTTTCCGAGTTGTGGTTTGCATCCAAAGAGGCGCTTGACGCAGCCCTGCAGAGCCCGGAAGGCAAGACCTTGCTCGCCGATTTGCCCAATTTCGTTGAGCACATTCAGCCCATTCTGGTTGAGGAATATCCGATGCTGTAATGACCGCTGCGATGTGGTCAGGCTGCCGGCGCATGGCCGAAGTCGAGGTGGCGGCATGTGGCTAACGTGCGCCGGGTGATTCAGGCCTGCCAGACACCGAAGCCTGCCTCGCGCAGGCGAATCGCCAGATCCACCTCCATGTAGCGCGCGTCTTCGTAGGGCATGGGATTGTGCGCCTCATAGAGCTCGGGCAAGAGTTGAAGGCCGAACTTCTGCACGTATTTGTTGGACTGTATGCCGGCCATGTGCCGGTCAAAGCGCAGATCCGGATCAAGCCCGGTCATACCCACATATACACAGGGTTTGCCGGACCGGTAGTCAGGATTGGCTTTGATGAATTTTCTGTCGTAGAGCACATCTTTCGACAGCTCGACTACATACACATGGTGCTTTGCCGCAATGGCCATTTAACGACCCTTTTAGCGCCACGCGTACATCACATTGATGCGTGCGACATATTTCGATACGTTCCCGAAAACGCGGCAACCTTCGTGCAGCACGCTGTGCGGGCCAAAGCCATGACGAAAGAACAGAGCCGAGCCCTTGCGCGGTGTGATGTCGACATGGCCGCGATCAGGCCGGTAGAGGCGGGTGCTGCCGCCTTCAACGCCATCGTCGGGGCCGTTCAGGTACAGCAGCATGGACATGCAGGATCGCAGTCCCGGCCATTCGACCATCTGCCGACGATCGGGGCTGAGTCCGTAACCGGGCCAG
>JBILCO010000229.1:0-3965 GCA_044353075.1 Burkholderiaceae bacterium | reverse complement strand
TCGTGCGGGAAATCCGCGACCATCAGCAGCCTTTCAAGCCACCGGTCGCCCTGATCTCCGGCGGCGAGTGCACTGTCACCGTGCGCGGCAATGGCCGTGGCGGGCGTTGCGTGGAATTTCTGACCTCGCTGGCTGTTGAGCTAAATGGTTTGCCCGAAGTCTTTGCGCTCGCCGCTGACACCGATGGCATCGATGGCACCGAGGACAATGCCGGCGCGCTGCTGTTCCCGGACACCGTGTCGCGCGCCACCGCCAAAGGCATCAGCGCGCAAAAAATGCTCGCCAATAATGACGGCTACAGTTATTTCGAAGCCCTCGGCGATTTGCTCGTTACCGGTCCAACGCGCACCAACGTCAACGACTATCGTGTAATTCTGGTGTTGTAGAAGTCCATCATAAACCGTCGAATCATTTTTTCAGGATGCCTCAGCCCATGTCTGCAACAGCGATGAATCAACTGACACTGACCCGCCCGGACGACTGGCATCTACATTTTCGCGATGGCGACATCTTGCGTGATGTGGTGCCGCACACCGCGCGCCAGTTTGCACGGGCCATCGTCATGCCCAATCTGAAGCCGCCGGTCACCACGACCGAGATGGCTGGCGCCTACCGGCAACGCATTCTTGCCGCGGTGCCCGAGGGTACGAATTTCGAGCCGCTGATGGTGCTCTACCTGACCGACAACACCACGCCCGATGAAATCCGCCGCGCTGCCGAGAGTGGTTTTGTTCACGGCGTCAAACTCTATCCGGCCGGTGCCACCACCAATTCCGACGCCGGCGTCACCGATATCCGCCGCTGTATGGCTGCGCTGGAGGCAATGCAGGCGCACGGACTCCCCTTGCTGATTCATGGTGAAGTGACCGATGGTGATATCGACGTCTTTGATCGCGAAGCCGTGTTCATCGACCGCATACTGCGGCCGCTGCGACGCGATCTGCCGGGCTTGAAAGTCGTCTTTGAACACATCACCACACGCGAAGCAGTGCATTATGTGCGTGATGCCGAAGGCAGTATTGCTGCCACCATCACCGCGCATCATTTGCTCTACAACCGCAATGCGATTTTCAAAGGCGGCATACGCCCGCATTACTATTGTCTGCCGATTCTTAAACGCGAAACCCATCGACTGTCACTGATTGAGGCCGCAACCTCAGGCAACCCGCGTTTTTTCCTCGGTACCGACTCCGCCCCGCATCCCAAAGGCCTGAAAGAACACGCCTGCGGCTGCGCCGGCTGCTATACCGCGCTGCATGCAATGGAGTTGTATGCGCAGGTCTTTGACGATGCCGGCGCAATCGACAAGCTGGAAGGCTTCGCCAGTTTTTACGGGCCGGATTTTTACGGCCTGCCGCGCAATACCGGAACCATCACCCTGCGGCGTGAATCCTGGACGGTGCCTGACGAATTGCCGATGGGTGGCACATCTGTCGTGCCGCTGGATGCCGGCACCTCCCTGCGCTGGATGTTTGTCTGATATCGGTTGCCTGAACCCATCGTGTCGTTCGATGTGATCGACTGGCAGCAGCCCTGGCTGGCACCGTTCAAAGACACAGGGCAGCAGCTGATTCACAGCGGCGACTGGTTGCGCGCAGCCAATCAGATCGCCTGCCAGCAAGACCTGAGAACTGCTAGCAGTCACCGCGTCGTCTTCGTGCCCCAGCACAGCCTCGCAGCGGATATCGCCTATGAAGCGCATATTTACGCCAGCGGCGAAGTACCCACCCGTGACAACCTGCATGATTTTTTCAATGCGCTCGCCTGGCTGCATTTTCCTCACATTAAAAAAACGCTGAACGCCTTGCATGCAGCGAGTCAGCTGCGCGTATCAGACACGAGCAGCGTGGTCGGCACAGCTGGCACAGTTGGCACAGTTGGCACGGTCGGTACCCGCGGCCGCGCACGAGATGCGGCCACTTTGTTTGACGAGAATGCGGCGCTCTTCATCTGCAGCGATCAACCGTCGGCTGAGGCGCTGCGCCGGCATCAATGGACGCATTTGCTGCAGCACTCGCCAGAGACATTTTTTTCAAAAACCGCCGTGGTTCTTTTCGGGCACGCACTCATCGAGAAGCTGGTTAGGCCCTACAAAGCCATCACCGCCCACGTCTGGATAACCATGGTCGAGCCAGACTGGTTTGAACGCACTCCTGCGCACCGCATCGGTGATCTGGACCATGGTGTCGCCGCGGCCATCAGCAAAGGATTTTCATCGGCTGATTTCGCCCATTTGCCTGTGCTGGGTGTGCCAGGCTGGTGGCCACAGCAGGATGAAGATTTTTACAAGGATCCCGCAGTGTTCAGAGCGTTGCGCAACACAACGGCGACAAGCTGACAGGGTCTTTCACCATGGCGCTTGATCCGACCACATCGTAACGACCACTCCATGAGCGAATCTCAACCACACCTCAACCACACCCCGACCACCCATCGGTGGTCGGTATAGTGCGGTGACTGTGTGTCAGAAACCCTTGATCAGAAACCCTTGATCAGAAACCTTTTTGTATGCCAACGATCACGGCATTCGATGAGCCTGTCTGTACCAGCGTCGGATCAGCCGTCGCATCCACCGAACCGGAGTACGAGGAGGGCGCACCATCGGTGCCACGGTTAAATGCCGCATACAGATTCGTCGTTTTCGATAGCGCGTAAACCGCAGACACATTGATAATCGATGGGTCACCCACACCGTCATTGCGCGCATAGTTCACACCGAGGCTGGCGTTTGGCATCATCTTCATGTGCGCACCCACCATCCAGGTATTGCTGGAAGGACCGATTTCCGGGCTGAAGCGGATGATGTTGGCCGCAAACTTAAACTGACCAACCGGCACGCTTGCGCCGATCAGGTATTGCTTGTACTGCGCATCCCGGTCCGAGGCAGCCGCCATGATGTTCAGATCGCCAAACGCATAACCCACATTGCCCGACACAAAACGATTCCGACCCGAGTCGCCCGGCACACCGCCAAACCCATACATCACACTGGCGGTCACGCCGCCCAGCATCTCGGAGGGCAAGCTGTACGTAACTGAGTTGGGAATAAAAAATCCGCCCGTAGTCCCCAACGATGGATCGGCGTCGGTGCCACCCGGGAAAGCCGGCACCGGTGCCAGCGAGGAATTCAGCACACTACCGTCCCGGTGCAGCAAGAGTGCCGGCACATAAAAATTCTGACCAGCGAGCCCCAGCGTCGACGTGTAAGCCGCAATAAACGGTGACAGATTCAGGCCCGCCGTCACCGATCCGAACATTCCGCTCAGCCCCACATTCGCCTGACGGCTGAATACACCCGTCGTACCGCCGTTCGCGATCGCGCCATTGGCCGAGCTGAAACCGCCTTCAACCCGGAAGTGCGCGCGCATGCCGCCGCCCAAATCTTCGGTACCCTTGACGCCCCAGACCGACGGTGCCCAGTTGCCTTCGCCAAAGCTGTTACGCCGATCCGAAGTCGTACCAATGCCGGTGGCCGTTACGACAGATGCATCCACATTGCCGTACAGGGTCACCCCCGACTGCGCCAGCGTAGACCCACAGGCCATCGTTGCAACAATGGCCGTTGCAAGCAGTGTTTTATTCATCGCAATTTCTCCAGTGGTTGACAGGAATCTGACCAGTCTGGCGAGGCTAGGTTTTGCGAGGGGGTGGGGTGATCAAGAGGAAGTTGGCGGCGGATTGTGGGGGCGCAAAGGGTGGGGCAGTCCGGCAATTTGCGCAGCGTTGGTCGCAGTAATAAACCGCACGCTGAGACGTCCCGTTGCTGCGGGCTGCTCGACCTTGGCGATCCGGAATTCGCTGCTGTAGAGTCGATCAGTCTTTTGACTGGTTCTATAGCAAACCGCCGGAGTGCCGAGTTCGAGCAAGCCGATAGTCAGGCGCTGAAGACCCGATGCGATCTTTGCCATGTCCGCAAAAAAGAACATTTGTAGAGCGGATGCCTTCGTTGGTTTACGTTAAAAAGT
>JBILCO010000090.1:0-7412 GCA_044353075.1 Burkholderiaceae bacterium | reverse complement strand
AGTTTTTACGGCTATTGGGCTCGCCGTCTTGCATACTTTGTGCATGGGACTGCATTGAAAAACTTAGCCAACCCAGAATAAATAAGCGGCTCCAATATATTTTTTTCACAGCGCATTCAATCCGGTAAATGTGAGGAAAACTCAAGGGGGGTTAGTGGCGCTCTTTTTGAAACCCCTGGCGAGATATTGCTGATTTATAAGTCTTGTTCTTCGCAATACGTGAATTTGAACTGCGTAAATCTCTGCTGAGGTGCCTAATAATGTGGCGCCATTACAATGGTCATGTGGTGACTGCATAACCCGAAGATATTTACTCGGCTTTGTTAGGTCGTTGTAAATAAAGCCAATAATGTCGTACACATTATTGCCACAAAACAATATTTTAGAGTAGGGGTCAAAAAAATGAAAGATCTGCGCAAAACGGGGTGATTTGAATACCATTGACCCGGCCTAAGAAATGCCGATGGCAGGTATGCGGATTCGTGGACTAAAAGTGCTCGGGATGATATTTGCAGCACAGCCTTGCACTGCAATGGGCTGGCGTTACGTCAAAATTACAATCGACCCTCACCGCATCTACTAATCCAGATTGCTCGGTAAGCCGATCGTTGGCCATCTCTGATGGCCATACGCTAAGCGAAGCGGCAGAACAGGCCACTAGGGCGTCTGCGCTTCAGCGGGGAAGGTTGAAAGGAGGTGTCGCATCGACAGCGGATTGCAGCGGATAACGCTTGGGCTCGGACGTGTGCTGTGGACAGTGACTGACTTAAATAAGAGTATCAGCCGGAACGACAGATAGCCTTTTTAAGGAGCTATCGGCTAATTCTCACCCGGCATTCCGGCGGCTGTCCGTAACCGGTCGAGCGCACCGTATCGTCGCTGGCAAATTCAATCTGAAACCAGAAGCAATGCGGTGTGATGTAACGATAATTCCAGACATAACCCCTGTCGCGTGCCAAGCCAAACGTGTCTCGTGATGGGCCGATGATGGCCACCACCTCGTCCCGGTGCAAGCCGGGTTTGATTCGTGCAAAGTTTTTCTCGTCCAGCACCTGCGTCCAGCGCGTGATCTTGCCGTCTTCATTCAGGTACACGAAGTAAGTGTGCTTGCCGAAGGGGCCTCGTGGATACTGCATGACGCGACCTTCGGGTGTTGCAAGTTCAATAGCGGGCTTGCCCATGACCTGAGTGACCTGCTCACGGCTGTTGCCCAACATGCGGTCGTTGGGGCTGTAGCCTGCACAGGCATTGAGCAACAGTGCCAGTGAAATCACCATGGCAATCGACAGTCGGTGGTGTGCGTGGCGCATGGTGCTGATCCTGAGTGTCCTGAATTAATTGTAATGCAGCGAGGCGTCGTCATCCGACGTCTGGCGCTTCATCCGTGATTTCACCGGGTACAAAAAAACCACCCCGAAGGGTGGTTTAAATACAGCCGTTTCTAAACCTGATCGGTACGAGACCGATGGGATATTAGAACGAGTGAACAATACCAGCACCGATCAGGCGCTTCGTGGCAATATCGGCATTATTGAAGTTGCCGTTGTCGTTAGCCGCAGAAACGCCGCTTGATGCCACACCAAAGTGATTGTAGTTCATGTAAGCGTAGGTTCGCTTGGACATGGTGTACTTGAGGGAGAAAGAGGTCTGGTTGCCAGTGTTAACTGTATCTGCAGTTTTAAAGTACTGAACGCCGCCTGACAAAGCGCCAACGATCGGCATGCTGGCGCCAACGGTGTAGCTGCTGCCATTGAAATCTTCATAGGCAGTACCGCTCGTTCTGCCCATACCGGCGCTCACGGTAACATCACCGATGTTGGTGTTGCCGCCGATGAAATAGTTTGTCACGTTGGTGCCGTCAGCTGCCACTGCGATTTTCTGGTAAGCGCCAGCCAGGTTAATGCCGTTAACTGTGGTGGTCAGGCTTGCAGCAGTATATGCATCGCCTGCTTTCTTGACGCGGCTCATGATGTTTGCAGTGATGCCGTTGCTGGTCATAGAAACATTGATCGCATCTGGAATAAAGAAGCCACCTGTCGCAACGCCAGAATCGACATCTGTCGCATCAGTGGTGTCGCCATCATTAGTGCCAGTAACCGGTGCGAGGTTGCCGAACATACGGACCAAGCCTGGAACGAAAACACCATTGCCGCCAAGGCCGCCAGCAGCGGTCAGTGCGCCAGTGATGAACGGCGAAATTTGGAAACCGGCTTTGACTTCGAATGTTTCATTGCCCAGACCAGCATAGGCTTGACGGTTGAATACGCCGGTGGCAGCACCGCCGTTGGCTGTTTGACCAGTTGCTGCGCTGTAGCCGCCTTCCAGCAGGAAAGATGCTTTCAGGCCGCCGCCCAGGTCTTCCGAACCCTTGAAGCCATAAATCGAACCGGCGCTGTTACCGGCGCCGCCGATGGATGTGCCAGCATCTTTGTTAACGATGTTGACGTCAGCGGTACCGTAAATTGTGACTTCAGCCAAAGCTGCAGTCGACGCCACCAGAGCCAGAGCGGCCAGAGCAACTTGAGTCTTTTTCATTGAATAATCTCCAAAATGTTGTAATGCAAAGATTTCTATTCCGCCGTTCAGCCGATTTCCATCAGCGCAAACGACAAAATGAAGGCTCCAAGACCACGGGATCTAGAGTCAGCATGCATTGAAGCAAAACTAAGGCACAGGGGCAAAGTTAATTTTTTATTCTTAGAAATTTTGATAATATTCTGTGGCTTGTTTACAACGTTATTCAACAAAAATTAGTAGGATTACAACAAATGACCGGATTCGACCAGCTTATCTGCGCTTTTGATCGGAGCTTGCGTGTGATCACCGGAGCATCGGTCGCTCAGCGCCCAAACCCGGCTGACAAAGTGCCCGAGCAACCGTTGAGCGAACAGGAGCGGCGCCAGAGCGCGGGACTGATGCGGGTGAATCATGTGGGTGAGGTCTGCGCCCAAGCTTTATATGAGGCGCAGTCGCGGTTCGCTCGCGACGCGAAAACGCGGGCGCAACTCCGGCATGCGGGTGAGGAGGAGTTGGACCATCTCGCATGGACCGCCGGGCGTCTGAAGGAGTTGGGCTCGCGGCCGAGTTTGCTCAACCCGCTGTGGTATGCCGGTTCCTATGCATTGGGTGCGATCGCCGCGCGCATGGGCGACGCTCACAGCCTGGGTTTTGTGGTTGAAACCGAGCGTCAGGTCGAGGCGCATCTGAATGGTCATCTGTCAGCGCTGCCGGCCTCGGATCAGCGGTCGCGGGCGATTGTGGTCCAGATGCGCGATGATGAGGTCGCCCATGGCGCGTCGGCCCAGGCGATGGGTGCCAGTGAATTGCCGCTGCCGGTACGCACTGCAATGCGGGGCATGGCAAAGCTGATGACTGGCACCGCCTACTATATATAGAGGCGTCGGAGGCTTAGGAGGCTAGGCCACCCGGGATGCCCGAGTTTTACCCCGTTCCGGTGGCAGTCAGTAGCCGGGCCCGGTACGCCAGCCGCTTTGGATCAGGTTGATGGTGGCGGGGCGAGCTGATCGCTCAGATCATCGATGATCTCGAATGAATGCGTCAGCACCGCGGTTTTTTCCATCATGATCGAGGCCGAGCAGTATTTTTCATGCGAGAGCTTGATCGCCCGCTCGACCAGATTGGCCTTGAGATTGCGACCTCTCACGGTGAAATGAAAGTGCACCTTGGTAAACACTTTGGGGTCTTTCTCGGCGCGCTCGGAGCGCAGGGTGAGGTCACAACCGCGAATATCCTGTCCGCTTTTGCGAAGGATGACCACCACGTCATAGGCGGTGCAGCCGCCGGTGCCCGCCAGCACGACTTCCATCGGGCGGGGGGCAAGATTGCGGCCGCCACCTTCGGGCGCGCCATCCATCGTGACCAGATGACCGGAACCGGTCTCTGCAACAAAACTCATGCCCGACAGGCCGGTCCAGCGTACTGTGCATTCCATGCGCGTATTCCTGCGAAAAAAAGATCGATATTGTAGGCCCGGATGCCTTGGTCTATCGCGATGGCCCTGAGGTCAGCCGCAGCAATCATGCCAAAAAAGCAGGAATTTGGCCGTTCACCCGGGGCGGCGAGCTGATTTGGTCGTTGGAATTGACGCCAAGTCCTTGAAAACACTATAATCGCCGGTTCTCCAGATTGCTCGAGGAGAAAATATAACAAGGGCGCGTCCGCCGATCCTGGCGGAACCACCACAGCGAGCACGACATCTTTTTTTAGGAACATCATGAAAACCTTTTCCGCAAAAGGACACGAAGTCCAGCGCGACTGGTTTGTGATCGACGCCACGGATAAAATCCTCGGACGTGTTGCCAGCGAAGTGGCACGCCGACTGCGCGGCAAGCACAAGCCTGAATTCACCCCCCACGTTGATACGGGTGACTACATCATCATCGTTAACGCCGGCAAGCTGCGCGTGACCGGTGCGAAATCCACCGACAAGATTTACTACCGCCACACCGGTTATCCGGGCGGTATCTACGCGACCAAATTCCGCGACATGCAGGAAAAATTTCCTGGCCGTGCGCTCGAAAAAGCAGTCAAGGGCATGCTGCCCAAAGGTCCGCTGGGTTACGCCATGATAAAGAAGCTGAAGGTCTATGCCGAAGGCACGCACCCGCACAGCGCCCAGCAACCCAAGTCACTCGATATCTAAGGAACAGACATGATCGGTAACTACAATTACGGAACCGGCCGTCGCAAGAGTGCAGTGGCGCGTGTGTTCATCAAGACAGGTACAGGCAAGATCACCGTCAATGGCAAGGCCGCCGCAGAGTATTTCTCGCGCGAGACCGGTCTGATGGTCATTCGTCAACCGCTCGAGCTGACCAACAATGTCGAGCGCTTCGACATCATGGTCAACGTGCATGGTGGTGGCGAATCCGGTCAGGCCGGCGCTGTTCGTCATGGCATTACTCGCGCACTGATCGATTACGATGCAACGCTCAAGCCTGAGCTTTCGAAAGCCGGTTTCGTTACGCGTGATGCGCGTGAAGTCGAGCGTAAGAAAGTCGGTCTGCGCAAAGCACGTCGCGCAAAACAGTTCTCCAAGCGCTAACCCGCTGGTGTGGCTGGACAGAGAGCCGCCGGGTTTGCGCCCGGCGGCTTTTTTCTTTTGCCAAACCTTTCTCAAGAATTTCTTTATTAAACGGGCATCGCATCGGGCGATGGCTTCAGGGAGTCAGTCATGATCAAGATCGGTATTGTCGGTGGCACGGGCTACACGGGCGTCGAACTGCTGCGACTTCTCGCCGCGCATCCGCAAGCAGCGCTGACCGCAATCACTTCGCGCAAGGAAGATGGCATGCCGGTGGCCGATATGTTCCCGTCGCTGCGTGGTCATGTGTCGCTGGCGTTTTCAGCGCCGGAAAAAGCGCGCCTCGATCAGTGCGATGTGGTGTTCTTTGCCACGCCGCATGGGGTCGCGATGGCGCAGGCCCGTGAGCTGCTGGCAGCTGGTGTGAAGGTGATCGATCTCGCTGCCGATTTCCGATTGAAAGACACGGCTGTGTTCGAGCAGTGGTACGGCATGCCGCACAGTTGCCCCGACATTCTGGCCGAGGCCGTCTACGGTCTACCCGAAGTCAACCGCGAGGCCATTCGCAACGCGCGCCTGATTGGTCTGCCGGGCTGCTACCCGACATCCATGCAGCTGGGTTTTGCGCCGCTGCTTACGCAGGGCAAACCGCTGGTGAATGAGGGTGCGCTGATTGCGGATTGCAAATCCGGCGTCTCCGGCGCCGGGCGCAAGGCCGAGGTGCACACCCTGCTCGCGGAAGCCGCCGATAATTTCAAGGCCTATGGTGTGAAGGGCCATCGGCATCTGCCCGAGACGGTGCAGGGACTGGAAGCCATCGCGGGTCGCAAGATTGGTCTGACCTTCGTGCCGCACCTGGTGCCCATGATCCGCGGCATTCATTCGACGCTGTATGCGACGCTGCTGCCGGAAGCCCGCGATACCGATTTCCAGGCCTTGTATGAGGCGCATTTCCGCGATGATCCTTTCGTCGATGTGCTGCCGGCAGGCAGTCATCCCGAAACGCGTTCAGTGCGGGCATCGAATATGTTGCGCATCGCCGTGCATCGTCCCGGTGGCGGCGATTTGCTGGTGATTCTGGTCGTCGAGGACAATCTGGTCAAAGGTGCGGCCGGGCAGGGCGTGCAATGCATGAACCTCATGTTTGGGCTGGATGAAACCACGGGCTTGCGTCACGTACCCATCCTTCCCTGAGCTGCTTGTGTGCCCGCAAGCGCGGGCCAGATGCGCCACTCACTGCCGGCGTTTCGCGGTCACAATCCTGTGTCGTGCGAATCGGACTGAGGTCAAAGTTCACGGCCGCACCGGCTTTGTGAGACGGGATCTGCTCAGTCGAGGGGGGATGATGCGGGACAAGCGCAGTGAAAACAGACGAGAAAGTATCGAAACGCTGATCGGGCAGGGTTGCCGCATCGAGGGCAATGTCGTGTTTCGGGGTGGTTTGCGGGTCGATGGTCACATCATCGGCGATGTGCGTGCGGAACCGCAGGGAACGGGGTATGTCATCTTGCCGCCGCAGGGGCGCATCGAGGGAGATGTTCAGGCGGCACATATCGTCGTCAGTGGTCAGGTCGTCGGTAATCTCCATGCCGGCGACAGGGTTGAATTACTGGCGCGGGCGCGCATAATTGGCGACATCGCCTACGCGGCAATGACCATGCAGGCGGGTTGCAGTGTGAGTGGCAAGCTCTGGCAGGCCGATGAGCCGAATATCCCTGCAGAACATGCGCCATTGGCTGCAGCGTCTGGCGCCCGGGGCTATAATCCCAAGTTATTGATTCATAAGGCAGGAGCATTCACATGAACGCAGTCACCGAAATGCCGGCACCCATTAACTTTACCGATAGCGCGGCCAGCAAAGTGGCGCAGCTGATCGAAGAAGAAGGCAATCCCGATCTCAAACTGCGCGTCTTCGTTCAGGGCGGCGGCTGCTCGGGTTTTCAGTACGGTTTCACCTTTGATGAGATCGTGAACGAAGACGACACCGCCATGCTGAAAAACGGCGTGCAGCTGCTGATCGACTCGATGAGCTACCAGTATCTGGTCGGCGCTGAAATTGATTACAAAGATGACCTCGAAGGCGCGCAGTTCGTGATCAAGAATCCGAACGCGACCACCACGTGCGGCTGCGGTTCGTCGTTCTCCGCCTGAGTCGTTTTCTTCTTCAGTAAAAAGCGCGGCTTTGACCGCGCTTTTTTGTTGTCAGGCCGGGTAAAGTGCGCCGAGTACACGCAGACCGCGCGCACCCGTCACCGACGGCAGATTGCCGGGCAAGCGCTTGCAGAAGCGCTCGGCAAGCCAGGCAAAAGCCAGTGCTTCCACATGCTGAGGCGATACCCCCAGCGCTGACGTCTCTGACACCGGACAC
>JBILCO010000033.1:0-11782 GCA_044353075.1 Burkholderiaceae bacterium | reverse complement strand
AAGCGCATCAGCTGCGTATTCATCGCACCGCCACCGCACACATACACGACCTCAGCGTCCGCGGCATCGCGCCGTATCGCATCGGCCAGTGTACGTGCGGTCAATGCTGTCAGCGTCGCCTGCACGTCGGCGGGCGCTGCTCCGGCAAAGTGATGCAGATGCCGCGCCAGCCATTCGGCGTTGAACAAATCGCGTCCGGTACTCTTGGGCGCGGGCAGCGCGAGATAAGGTTCGCTCAGCAAAGCGTCAAGCAGGTCCGGCATCACGGTGCCAGAGGCGGCCCATTCACCGGCCGCGTCATAGCGCTGGCCGCGGTGCGCGTGTATCCATCCGTCGATTAGCATATTGCCGGGGCCGGTGTCGTAGCCACTGGCGCTGCCGTCCGGTCTGAGCACGCTGATATTGCTGATGCCACCGATATTGGCCACCACCCGCGTCTGTGTTTCGCTGCCAAAGACGGCCTGGTGGAAGGCCGGCACCAGTGGCGCGCCCTGACCTCCGGCCGCAAGGTCACGACGGCGAAAGTCGGCGATCACATCCATGCCGGTCAGCTCGGCCAGCAGCGCAGGATTCATGATCTGTTGGGTATAACCCAGTTCGGGCCGGTGGCGTAGGGTCTGCCCGTGGGCGCCGATCGCAGTTACCTGTCCGGCGCTGATGCCTGCGCCGGCCGTTAATTGCTGCACGCACTGTGCGTACAGCAGGGTCAATTCGTTGGCGGCGATCGCTGCCCGATGCAGTTCATCGTCTCCCGCGGATTGCAGAGCCAGCAGCTCCGCTCGGAGGGTATCGGGAAAAGCAACGAACGCTGCGTGCCGTACCTGATTGGATGCGCTCAAAACGCCATCAATGCCGTCCAGGCTGGTGCCTGACATCAGGCCGATGTAAAGGTGTTCAGACGGTTGCAGAGGGACGGTTGCCATCGTGGTATCGGGCCGATGGAGTAATCGCTGTTCAGCGAGCAGCGAGCGTTACGGGATTCGGCGCCATCATCGCAAAGCGATGCGTCATATCGGTAGCCTGCCGGGTGAACCGCGACAACTCCGCAGCCGACAGCGCCGCTGTCTGCGGCAAGGCGATGGAGGCAGGATCTCGCGCGTTATTGTTGACGCGGAATTCATAGTGCAAATGCGGTCCACTGGACCAGCCGGTGCTGCCGACATAACCAATCAACTCACCCTGCGCGATACGTGTGCCGCGCCGCATGCCGGGGGCGATACGACTCATGTGGGCATACGCAGTCGAATACACCGGGCCATGCTGTATGACCACCAGGTTGCCGTAGCCGCCCTGCATGCCGGCAAAATCAACCACGCCGTCACCGGTCGCTCGTATAGGCGTGCCTTCAGGCGCTGCGAAATCAATGCCCTTGTGTTGTTTCCATTCGCCAGAAATCGGGTGCGCGCGCATCGAAAAGCCCGAGGTGATGCGCGAAAACGGCAGTGGCGATTTCAAGAAGGCTTTTTTCAGCGACTTACCTGACGCGTCGTAATAATTACCCTGCCGACCATCAGCGCTGCCAAACCAGATCGCCTGCCGGTGCTTGCCGCCAAAATGTAACTGTGCAGCGAGCACGCGACCGCTGCGAACAAATTCGCTGCCATGCCACAGCGACTCATAAATCACCTGAAAATGATCGCCTTTGCGAAGGTCGGTAGCGAAATCAATATCGCCTGCGAAAATTTCGACCAGCTGCTCGGTGATGGTGTCGGGTAACTGCGCCCGATCGGTGGCTGCAAAAAACGTCGAGCGAATCTGGCCAGAGCGCATCTCAACCCTCGGCTCCAGCGGCACCTCGGCGAGTGTGCTGATGAATCCCTCGGTGCTGCGCTCCACCATCAGATGGGTTGCGCTCCCGTCGCTCTGTGTGCCCAGCAGTGTTTGCATTGAGAGTAATTTGCCCTCGGGACTTACGCTGGCCTGCAGACGTGTACCGGAGCGCAGACTGACCAACGCGCGCGCTTGCGTATCTGCGCGAATGAACTTCGTCACGCCGGGATCGTTGACACCCATGCGATTGAGCAATGCCCACAAACTGTCGCCGGGGCGCACGCGCTCTTCCACGATGAAGGGTGCCGAGGCCTCGCGTAAGGCGCTGATCTGGGTAGATAAATCGGGCAGCGCCAGTTCTTCGGCAATGGTCGCCACAGGCAGATCAGCGGCATCCGGCGCCAGTGGCGCGACACCCGCTGCTCCAAAGGCCATCAGCGCCAGCCCCACGGCGCCGAACGACGCCTTGCGACTGGCCGGCAACAAAGCCAGCTTGTGCCAGAGGTCAGTGAGTGCTTGCCGGGGTTTGTCGGTCAGACGCATGCGATAGGATAAAATTTGCTGTTTTGAAGAAAAAACAGAGACCGCATTATAGCAAACGCAACACCTGATTTTTTGACCCGGTACAAGCCCTCATGAATGCAAAAACTCAGCCAGACGCAGCATTTCCATCTAGTAACGCTGCGCCGCCGGCCTTGACGCTGTCCGACGCTGTCAGGGACGCGCTGGCGATCGTCAAACGCGGCGTTGACGAATTGCTGATCGAATCCGAATTCGCACAAAAACTGGCAGCCTCCGAAAAAAACGGCAAACCCCTGCGCATCAAGCTCGGACTGGATCCGACCGCACCGGATTTGCATCTGGGTCATACCGTCGTCCTCAATAAAATGCGCCAGCTCCAGGATCTGGGGCACACGGTCATTTTTCTGATTGGCGATTTCACGTCAATGATCGGCGATCCGTCGGGGCGCAATATCACCCGACCACCCCTGACGCGCGAGCAGATCGAACAAAACGCGAAGACGTATTTTGCGCAAGCCAGCCTGGTGCTTGATCCTGCGCGCACTGAAATTCGCTACAACTCGGAATGGTGTGATCCGCTGGGTGCCCGCGGCATGATTGAATTATCTGCGCGCTATACCGTGGCACGCATTCTCGAGCGAGAGGATTTCACCAAACGATTCAAGGCCGGCACCCCGATATCGGTGCACGAGCTGCTGTATCCGCTAATGCAGGGTTATGACTCGGTTGCGCTGCGCTCGGATCTGGAAATCGGTGGCACCGATCAGAAATTCAACTTGCTGGTCGGACGTGAATTGCAAAAAGATTACGGTCAGGTGCCGCAATGCATACTCACCATGCCTTTGCTGGAAGGTCTGGACGGCGTTGACAAAATGTCCAAGTCCAAAGGCAATTACATCGGCATCACTGAGCCCGCGAACACCATGTTCGCCAAGGTGATGAGCATTTCCGATGTGATGATGTGGCGCTATTACGAGCTGCTGTCCTTCCGCTCAATGGCCGAGATCGCGCAATTCAAAACTGATGTCGAGGGTGGACGCAACCCGCGCGACATCAAAGTCTTGCTCGCGCAGGAAATCGTTGAGCGTTTCCATTCGCGGCAGGCAGCCGAAGATGCGCTGGCCGATTTCAATCACCGTGCACGTGGCGGTATTCCGGATGAAGTACCGGAAGTCGCCTTGTCCGGTGCGCCGATGGGTATCGGCCAGCTGCTCAAGCAGGCGAATCTGTGTCCGTCTTCATCGGACGCCCTGCGCATGGTCGAGCAGGGCGGTGTGCGTATTGATGGTGTGACCGTCAGTGACAAAGCGCTGAAGGTCGATGCTGGCACTTTCGTAGTGCAGGTCGGTAAACGTAAATTCGCCCGGGTCACGCTGTCTTGATCGCCCTGCTGCAACGCGTTGCTGAAGCCAGTGTCAGCGTGGAGGGGCAGTGTATCGGGCGCATTGCGCGCGGACTGTTGGTCTTGCTCTGCGCCGAGCGCGGCGACAGCGAAAAAGAAGCTGATGCTTTGCTTCATAAATTACTCGGCTACCGCGTGTTTGCGGATGCAGACGGCAAAATGAACCTCAGTCTGGCGCAAACACAAGGCGGGCTCTTGCTGGTGCCGCAGTTCACGCTCGCGGCGGACACTCGCTCCGGCACCCGGCCTTCGTTCACACCTGCGGCGCCACCGGCAGAGGCGAGTCGCTTGTTTGATTACGCCCTCTCGCGAGCATGCGCCGTGCATTCGCCGGTTGAGGCGGGCCGCTTTGGCGCCGACATGCAAGTTGCGCTGGTCAATGACGGGCCGGTGACTTTCTGGTTGCAGGTATCGCCTGCGAGTGTCGCATGAGCCTTATGTTGATTCAATGTTCCTGCACACGGTCAAAACGGAGTGAGTGCTAATGACGGATCTTCTTCTGATACGTCATGGCGAAACCGCATGGAACCGGGTGCGGCGTATGCAAGGGCACATCGATATTCCCCTGAACGATGAAGGGCAGCGACAGGCACGTTCACTGGCGCGTGCGTTGCAGGGTGAGCCGCCGGCGGCGATTTATGCGAGCGATTTGCAAAGAGCGCGCGATACTGCGCAGGCCGTGGCCGACCTGCATCAGATGCCGGTACATATTGATCGTGCGTTGCGTGAACGATGCTATGGCGCCTTCGAAGGCTTGATGTACGATGAAATCAGCCATCACCACCCCGAGGCGTTTGCGCTCTGGCAGGCACGTGATCCTCATGCGCGCTTTCCTGCCGGCGAGCGCGACGCGGAAACAGGCGAGGAATTTCATCAGAGATCAGTCGATGCCGTCACACGCCTCGCTCGACAACATGCCGGTCAGCGTATCGTGGTCGTCACGCATGGTGGGGTACTCGATTGCCTGTATCGCGCCGCGCATGCATTGCCGATCACCTCGCCGCGCGATTTTGCGATCCTCAATGCCGCGATCAACCGGCTGCAGTGGGATGGCCGACAGTTCCGTGTGCTGCAGTGGGCAGACGCGGCGCACCTTGAAGCCGATGGTCTTGGTGAGATCGACCGTTCTCACCCTGCCGCATGAAACTCATCTGAGGAAACCGCTGCACAGGTGACGACTGTCGCAATCAACTCAGCCAATCAGCGCAGGTATTCAATGCAGGCATTCAACGCAGGCATGTAACTCAGTCGGTTAATGTAGCCAATCTGTTCGGGCGGTCAGCTCGACTCTTCAGTTCAGGCATCCAGCCGCAGTTAGTCCAGTCAGCCCCGCTGCGTATAAAATAGGCACCCCTTTGCAGCGCCCCTTCATAAAATTACATGCAGCTCGGTCCCTATCAACTTCGTAACAATGTCTTCGTCGCCCCGATGGCAGGCGTCACCGACCGGCCTTTCCGGCAATTGTGCAAGGAGCTGGGCGCAGGCTATGCAGTGTCCGAAATGGCAGCTTCCAATCCGCGCGTCTGGGCCAGCGAAAAAACCGCGCGACGTATTAATCACGAAGGCGAGATGGAACCCAAGTCGGTGCAGATTGCCGGGGCCGATCCCGTGCTGCTGGCCGAGGCTGCGCGCTTCAATGTCGATCGCGGCGCGCAGATCATCGATATCAACATGGGTTGCCCGGTTAAAAAGGTGTGTAACAACTGGTGCGGCTCGGCGCTGTTGCGCGATGAGCCGCTGGTCGCGCGCTTGCTGGAAGCCGTGGTCGCGGCTGTCGATGTCCCGGTCACCCTGAAATTTCGCACCGGCTGGGACCGCCAGCACAAAAATGCGCTGACGATTGCGCGGATAGCTGAGCAAACCGGCATCGCGATGCTGACCCTGCATGGCAGAACCCGTGCCGATGGCTACAGCGGCGAGGCCGAATACGACACCATCGCGGCTGTCAAAGCGGCGGTCAGCATACCGGTCGTTGCCAACGGCGACATCGACACGCCCGAGAAAGCGGCGTTTGTTCTGAAAAAAACCGGCGCCGATGCGGTCATGATCGGCCGTGCTGCCCAGGGGCGTCCGTGGATTTTTCGGGAGATCGACCATTTTTTGCGCACCGGCCAGCATCGGTTGCCACCAACGGTAGAGGAGGTTCGCGCGCTGATGTCCCGGCATCTGCTCGCGCACTATGCGTTTTATGGGGACTATCTGGGGGTGCGCACTGCGCGCAAACACATTGGCTGGTACGTCAATTCGCTGGAAGGCGGCGAGATCTTTCGGCAGCAGATGAACCTCATTGAGGATTGCGACACTCAGCGTACGGCAGTCGATGCATTTTTTCAGTCCCAGCTTGCGTTGGGCGAGCGGTTACAATACGCGCCCGCTGCGCACAGGCTGGCCGCATGAATTTTCCGATCGGCGCTTGCTTGCATAAATTGCACCATCCCGCAACCTTGGTATCGAACGATTCAGCATGAGCAAAGACAATATTCAAGATGTCGTCAAGAAAAGTCTTGAGAAATATTTCCGTGATCTCGGAGAGATGCAACCCCATAACGTGTATGAAATGGTCGTCTTTACCGTCGAAAAACCCATGCTGGAGGCGGTGATGGTGCGTGCCAACGGCAATCAGTCGCATGCAGCCGAGATGCTGGGTATCAATCGCAATACGCTGCGTAAAAAATTGCAGCAGCACGGTTTGCTTTAACGCCTGAGCCTCATAGGCCGTCTGATAGCCTCAATCAAATTTCGATGATTCCCTCATGATCCGACAAGCGCTGATTTCCGTCTCTGACAAAACCGGTGTGCTCGACTTCGCTCGAGCACTGGCTTCCCTGAACGTCCGACTGCTGTCGACAGGTGGCACCGCCCGGCTGCTGGCCGACAATGGGCTGGAGGTCACCGAGGTCGCCGACTACACGGGCTTCCCGGAAATGCTGGACGGTCGTGTGAAAACCCTGCATCCCAAAGTCCACGGTGGCATCCTCGCGCGCCGCGATTTTCCTGATCATATGCAGGCATTGGCAGCGCACGAGATACCAGCGATTGACATGGTGGTCGTCAATCTCTATCCCTTCCAGCAAACCGTGGCGAAAGACCAGTGCGCGCTTGAAGATGCGATTGAAAACATCGATATCGGCGGCCCGGCTATGCTGCGTTCTTCGGCGAAGAACCATAAAGACGTCGTTGTTATCTGCGACCCCGCCGATTACGACAAGGTACTGAATGAAATGCGTGCCGGACAGGGTGATGTCAGTTATGAAACCCGCTTTTCGCTCGCAAAAAAAGTGTTTGCGCATACCGCGCAATACGATGGTGCGATTACGAATTACCTGAGTTCGCTCGGGCCTGATCGTCAGCACGCAACGCGCTCTGTCTATCCGGAGACGCTGAACCTGCAATTCACCAAAGTACAGGACATGCGCTACGGTGAAAACCCGCATCAGTCTGCCGCTTTTTATCGCGATACTGCGACGGTCGCAGGCGCGCTGGCAAATTACCGTCAGCTGCAGGGCAAGGAACTGTCATACAACAACATCGCCGATGCCGATGCGGCCTGGGAGTGCGTGAAAAGCCTCGACGGCAGTGCCTGCGTCATCATCAAGCATGCCAATCCCTGTGGCGTGGCGTTAGGTGCAAATGCTGTTGAAGCCTACGCAAAAGCCCTCCAGACGGATCCCACCTCCGCATTCGGCGGCATCATCGCTTTGAATGTTGAAGTCGATGGCAAGGCGGCCGAAGCCATTGCAAAGCAATTTGTTGAAGTACTGATCGCACCCGCATTCACTGTGGAAGCGCGCAAGATTTTCGAAGCCAAACAGAATGTACGCCTGCTTGAAATCCCGTTGGGTTATGGCAGTAACGCATTTGATATCAAGCGTGTTGGCGGGGGCGTGTTATTGCAGGCACCCGATGCGAAGGACGTCATGGTGGATGAATTCACCATCGTCAGCAAAAAACAGCCAACGCCACAGCAACTGCAAGACATGATGTTCGCCTGGCGTGTTGCTAAATTCGTCAAATCGAATGCCATTGTCTTCTGCGGCAACGGCATGACACTCGGCGTCGGTGCCGGACAAATGAGCCGCATTGATTCGGCGCGTATCGCTTCGATCAAAGCGCAGAACGCCAATCTCTCGCTCACCGGTTCGGTGGTGGCGTCCGATGCTTTCTTCCCGTTCCGCGACGGACTTGATGTCGTAGTCAGTGCCGGTGCCACTGCTATTGTGCAGCCAGGCGGATCGATGCGCGATCAGGAAGTGATTGATGCGGCCGATGAGCAGGGCGTGGTGATGGCCTTTACCGGGGTACGGCACTTCAGGCATTGATGGCGTTGGTGCGAACGACGCTGGATCGCGGCCTCCTGTCATAATCCCGGCATGAAAATCCTAGGCATTGACCCCGGCCTGCGGGTAACCGGTTTTGGCGTGATACACAAAGAAGGTAACCGGCTCGCCTATATCGCCTCGGGCACCATCCGCATACCCGACGGCGATTTGCCTTCGCGCCTGAAAGTCATCCTTGATGGTGTGGCTGAAGTTATCGATGCCTACCAGCCGGACTGCGCGGCCATCGAAATCGTTTTTTCCAACGTCAATCCCCAGTCCACGCTGCTCCTCGGGCAGGCGCGTGGTGCCGCCATTTGCGGGCTGGTTGGTGCCAGTCTGCCAGTCGCCGAGTACACCGCGTTGCAAGTCAAGAAGGCCGTGGTCGGGCAGGGCAAGGCGCAGAAATCTCAGGTGCAGGCGATGGTGCAGCGTTTGCTGAAACTCGAAGGTCTGCCCGGTACTGATGCCGCCGATGCGCTGGGTGTGGCCATCTGCCATGCGCATGCGGGAGCAGGTCTGGCCACACTGAGCGGACTGGCGCCCGAGCTGGCGCGCAAGGGACTGCGCATACGCGGTGGCCGGCTAGTCGGCTGAGAGCCGGCCTCAATACCCGAGGTGCTGCGTTATCATGCGTTGTTCCTTAGCTACTCAAGAGATTTTCCATGATCGGTCGCCTCGCCGGCATTCTGCTTGATAAAAATCCCCTGCAATTAATCGTCGATTGTCAGGGCGTTGGCTATGAAGTCAGCGTCCCCATGAGCACCTTCTATCAATTGCCTTCGGTCGGCGAGAAGGTAGTTTTGCTCACGCACTTCGTCGTGCGAGAAGACGCGCAACTACTCTTTGGTTTTGGCACCGCGCAGGAGCGCGAGCTGTTTCGTGAGCTGATCAAGATCAGTGGTGTCGGCGCTCGCACCGCACTGGCCCTGTTATCAGGCATGTCCGTCGCAGATCTGGCGCAGGCGGTCACCTTGCAGGAAGCAGGTCGGCTTACCAAAATTCCCGGCATCGGTAAAAAAACTGCGGAACGTCTGTTGCTCGAATTAAAAGGCAAGCTCGGTGCGGATCTGGGTGTCAGCGGTATGGCGGCGCAAGACAGCAACAGCGACATTCTGAATGCCTTGCTGGCACTGGGATACTCCGACAAGGAAGCCACGCTCGCCCTCAAACAAGTACCCGCGGGCAGTAGCGTGTCTGACGGTATACGTCATGCACTCAAGGCTCTTTCCAAAGCTTGAACCAGCCAGCCTCAGGCTACAATGCAGCGATGAGCATACAGACCGACGATTTCAGCGAGCAGCGCATTATTGCCGCCACCCCGGTGTCGCCGAACGAAGAGGCGATCGAGCGTGCCTTACGTCCGCACAAGCTCGATGACTATGTGGGCCAGGAAAAAATTCGCGAGCAGCTGGAGATTTTCATCACGGCTGCGCGCAATCGTGGCGAAGCACTCGACCATACCTTGTTGTTCGGTCCGCCCGGCTTAGGCAAGACAACGCTGGCGCACATTATTGCGCGTGAAATGGGCGTTAACTTGCGTCAGACCTCAGGCCCGGTGCTGGAGCGTGCTGGTGATCTCGCGGCCTTGCTGACCAATCTCGAAGCCAATGATGTGCTGTTTATTGATGAGATCCACCGACTCTCACCGGTGGTAGAAGAAATTCTCTACCCTGCGCTCGAGGATTACCAGATCGATATCATGATCGGCGAAGGTCCGGCCGCGCGTTCGGTGCGTCTGGATTTGCAACCGTTCACCCTGGTCGGCGCCACGACTCGCGCCGGCATGCTCACCAATCCGCTGCGAGACCGCTTCGGCATCGTGTCCCGACTGGAGTTTTATACGCCGGAAGAGCTGGCGCGCATCGTCACGCGCAGTGCGTCTTTGCTCAATGCCGTGATCGTCGGTGATGGTGCGATTGAAATTGCCCGCCGCAGTCGCGGCACGCCGCGTATCGCTAACCGGCTTCTGCGTCGTGTGCGTGATTATGCGGAAGTCAAAGGCAAGGGCGAAATCACCAGCGCGATCGCAGATGCGGCGCTGAAGATGCTGGATGTCGATCCGGTGGGTTTTGATTTGATGGACCGCAAACTGCTTGAGGCCGTGCTGTTCAAATTCAGTGGCGGGCCGGTGGGTCTGGATAATCTCGCTGCTGCCATCGGGGAAGAGCGCGACACTATCGAAGATGTGCTGGAGCCCTATCTGATCCAGCAGGGGTATTTACAGCGCACACCGCGCGGGCGTATTGCGACGCCGGCGGCTTACCAGCACTTCGGTGTCACAGCACCCAAGACCAGCCCCAATGGCGATTTGTGGTGATAGGTAATGCGAACGACTGTGGCGTTCTTTGCATAACTAAAAAAATTCTCCTATGCGCACTTCAATCCATAAATTCAGGCATCAAGCCACGCCCAATACCTTGTCCCAAAAATTTTACGGACAGTAGTGGGCGCAGGCCAGGACCCATCGCACTTATCGGCAGCCGCTATTTATTCTTCCCGTATCCAAACCTGCGTGCGCCCCAGCACCGATACACCGATAAATCCACGCACATGTAATTTCCTGCCTTTATCTTCCACCCACACCTTGCACTTGTAGGTCTTGCCATTTTCCGGATCAAGAATCTCCCCGCCTGACCAGACCTCACCATCCTTCTTCAGCCCGGTTCCAATTTGCATACCGGTCACGGGCTTGTTTTTTTTCTCCCCTGCGCATTTGTCGCAGAGCGGGTTGGGCTCTTCGCCCGGTTCGCGGAACAGTTTTTCTATCGTGATCTGGAGCTGGCCATTTGATTCCGTGACCCGTACCAGTGATCTTTCCTTGCCGGATTTGTCATCAATCGTTCGCCACAGGCCAATGGGCGTGTCTTTGTCGGCGGCTTGACCTGATATCAGTGTCATGCCGAGCACCATCAGTAACAGAACTCTTGTCAGCATTGTTTACTCCCCAAGACCTATTTCAGTTTCGCCAGTTGTTCGCGCAGCTTTTCCAGCGTGGCCGTAAAATTCTGCACACGCTCTTTTTCCTGTTCGACGACTTGGGCCGGCGCGCGCGCAACAAAACTTTCATTGCTCAGTTTGGCGTTCGCCTTGGTGATTTCACCTTCCAGCCGCTGCGCTTCTTTGCTCAGGCGCTCGCGTTCAGCAGCGATATCGATCTCGACCTTGAGCATCAGTCGCGTACTGCCTGCGACGGAGACTGGCGCGGGCGATTCAGGTAGCGTGTCGACGACTTGTACCTCAGAGAGCTTGGCCAGTGCCTGCAGATAGGGCGCAAAGCTCTGCAGACGGGCATGGTCAGCGCCTTCGATAAACAGCGGCACTTTAAGAGCGGGTGACAGCTGCATCTCACCGCGCAGATTACGGCACGCGTCCGTCAGTGATTTCAGTTCGGCCATCCATGCTTCGGATTGCGTATCGATTTTTTTCAGATTCGGCTCAGGATAAGCCTGCATCATGATCGAATCGCCCGCCGGGTTCAGTGTGCGTCCCGACAGCGGTGCTACCGTTTGCCACAGCTGCTCGGTGATGAAAGGAACAATCGGGTGGGCCAGTCTGAGTACCGTTTCCAGCACGCGCAGTAGGGTACGCCGCGTCGCGCGCTGTTGTGCTTCGTTACCGTGCTGTATCTGTACCTTGGCGACTTCCAGATACCAGTCGCAATACTCATCCCAGATGAATTTATAGATGGCCGATGAAATATTATCGAAGCGGTACTCGGCATAGCCTTTTTCGACTTCGGCTTCCGTGCGCTGTAACAGCGACACGATCC
>JBILCO010000085.1:0-7507 GCA_044353075.1 Burkholderiaceae bacterium | reverse complement strand
GCGCAGACGAACCACTTCTTCTGCGCTGTAGTTGCGCTTGACGTTTTTCCAGCGGGGGTTCTCTGCCCAGTCTTTGTTCAGTGCCTGAATCTGTTGCTCACGAGTTGCCATGATGATTTCTCCCGGGTTGGTGCTGCTGTACATTGAAACGAATGGAGAAATGGTAGGCTTTTTTTTGCGAGGCAACAAGGTCTTATATAAGACATATAAGATAAATTTTTATGAACTTAATCAATAGCTTATAAACTTCATTTTGCGATACGGAATGATATTTCTTTGGATGAAAGCAGATGATGCTGCCCCGCACCTTTGTTTTTCATAATGCGGAATATAATTTCCACGCAACGAAACCGGGGCAAGCCAGCCCGCCATGCCAGATCAGACACCCTTCCGGAATCCCAGCTCCGAGCCTGCCACATCCACTTCCACCACATCCTTCGGCCCGAAGCGACCTTGCAGGATCGCCTTTGACAGTGGATTTTCCAGCTCCTGCTGGATCGCCCGCTTGAGCGGACGCGCACCGTAAACCGGATCAAAACCGGCTTCGGACAACTTGAAGAGCGCCGCGTCGGACACCTGCAAGGTGATGTCCATTTTCTGCAGGCGCTGCTCAAGCACTTGCAACTGAATGCGCGCAATCGAACTGATGTGCTTCTGATCAAGCGCGTGAAAGACCACAATTTCGTCGATGCGATTAATGAACTCGGGACGGAAATGCCCGCGTACTTCCGCCATAACGGCGAGTTTGATCAGCTGAGGATCGCTATCTTCCATCGACTGAATTCGGTGCGAGCCGAGGTTCGAGGTCATCACAATGACGGTGTTGCGGAAATCGACCGTGCGACCCTGCCCGTCGGTCATGCGGCCATCATCGAGCACCTGCAGCAAGACATTAAAAACGTCGGGGTGAGCTTTCTCGATTTCGTCGAGCAGAATCACGCTGTAAGGCTTCCGGCGCACGGCTTCGGTCAGATAACCGCCTTCCTCATAGCCGACGTAACCCGGCGGCGCACCGATCAGACGCGCGACCGAATGCTTTTCCATGAACTCGCTCATGTCCAGACGAATCAGTGATTCTTCGGTATCGAACAGGAAAGCAGCCAGTGCTTTGGTCAACTCGGTCTTGCCCACACCGGTAGGCCCGAGGAACATGAATGACCCATACGGACGATGAGGATCGGCCAGACCCGCGCGCGAACGACGGATGGCATCCGACACAGCGCCAATGGCCTCATGCTGCCCCACCACACGCTTGTGCAGCTCATCTTCCATCTGCAGCAGCTTGTCGCGCTCTCCCTGCATCATCTTCGACACAGGGATACCTGTTGCACGTGACACCACCTCGGCAATCTCCTCGGCACCGACCTGCGTACGCAGCAGCCGCGGCTTATCGCTGGCAGCATCACCCTTGTCAGCCTGCTTGAGTTTGGCTTCCAGCTCGGGCATGCGGCCGTACTGCAGCTCCGACATTTTTTGCCAATCACCCTTGCGCCGCGCGTCCTCCATTTGCAGACGCAGCTTCTCGATTTCTTCCTTGATGTGCTGACTACCCTGCACTGCCGCTTTTTCGGTCTTCCATACTTCTTCGAGGTCAACGTACTCGCGCTCGAGACGGGTGATTTCTTCTTCGATCAGACCCAGCCGCTTTTGCGAGGCTTCGTCTTTTTCCTTTTTCATCGCTTCACGCTCGATCTTGAGCTGAATCAGCCGCCGATCCAGCTTGTCCATGACCTCGGGCTTGGAATCGATCTCGATTTTGATTTTCGATGCAGCCTCGTCGATCAGATCAATCGCTTTGTCCGGCAGGAAGCGGTCGGTAATGTAGCGATGCGAGAGCTCGGCAGCAGCCACGATGGCGGGGTCAGTGATATCAACACCGTGGTGCACTTCGTATTTTTCCTGAAGGCCGCGCAGAATGGCGATGGTCGCCTCCACGCTGGGTTCGTCGACCATGATTTTCTGAAAGCGGCGTTCTAATGCTGCGTCTTTTTCAATGTACTTGCGGTATTCGTCCAGCGTAGTCGCGCCGACGCAATGCAATTCGCCGCGCGCGAGTGCGGGCTTCAACATATTGCCGGCATCCATCGCGCCTTCGGCTTTGCCGGCGCCGACCATGGTGTGCATTTCGTCGATAAAGACGATGGTCTGGCCTTCGTCCTGCGCGAGTTCCTTGAGCACGGATTTCAGACGCTCCTCGAATTCGCCGCGGTACTTGGCACCCGCCAGCAAGGCCGCCATGTCCAGCGAGAGCACGCGTTTGTTTTTCAGGCTCTCGGGTACTTCGCCATTGATGATGCGCTGCGCCAGCCCTTCCACAATGGCCGTCTTGCCGACACCGGGCTCGCCGATCAGCACGGGATTATTTTTGCTGCGGCGCTGCAGTACCTGGATCGCGCGCCGGATTTCGTCATCGCGACCAATGACGGGATCGAGCTTGCCCTGCCGTGCACGCTCGGTGAGATCCATGGTGTATTTTTTGAGTGATTCGCGCTGCCCCTCGGCCTCCTGCGAATCTACCTTGGAGCCACCCCTCACGGCCTGAATCGCCGTTTCGAGCGACTTGCGAGTCAGCCCGTGATCACGCAAGAGACGACCAGCGTCGGATTTGTCGTCGGTGAGCGCCAGCAAGATCATTTCACTGGCGATGAACTGGTCGTTGTGTTTCTGCGCTTCCTTGTCAGCGAGATTGAGCAAGGCCGCCAGCTCGCGCCCGACCTGCACTTCGCCGCCGGCACCACTGACTTTAGGCAAGCGATCCGTCGCATTCTTGAGTTGCCCGACAAGACCGCTCACGTTGACGCCGGCCCGCTGTAGCAGCGAACGGCTGCTGCCATCGTCCTGATTCAGCAATGCGATCAACAGATGCAGCGGATCAATGTATTGGTTGTCGCTGCCTACGGCCAGACTTTGGGCATCGGAAAGCGCTTCTTGCAGCTTGGTGGTGAGTTTGTCGAGACGCATGAGTCAACTCCAATGATGTTCGGTCTGAAGTCATTATTGGGCTGATGGCCCAAAATTCAAGATTGGCCAGGAACAGAGAAACTCAACGACGCTGGAAAGAAACTCAGGAAGCGAGCCAGCGCCAGGTGGCCAGCCCGGCCGCGCAGCAGGCCAGAGATCCCATCAGATGAACGCCGGTATGCAGGAATGCCCAGCCATAGCTACCCCGCTGCAGGAGCAACAGGGATTCGGCAGAGAAGCTCGAGAACGTGGTCAGTGCACCCAGAAAACCAGTGACCACGAGCAAGCGCCATTCGGGCGAGAGCTCCGGCAGGCTTTGAAAAATGCCGACGGCCAAGCCGATCAGATAACCACCGACAAGATTGGCCGCGAGCGTGCCCAATGGCAGGTTCTCAACCCGTGCATTCAGCCAGAGGGAGAGTCCCCAGCGCAGCCAGGCGCCGAGTGTGGCACCCAGGGCGATGACTGCAAGGCTCAGGAAGCCCGCGCCCATTTCGCCATGGCCTCGTCATCGGACACGCGGGCGTCCACCCAGCGCGCGCCCGTTGGTGTTTGTTCTTTTTTCCAGAACGGCGCTTCCGTCTTGAGGTAATCGATGATGAATTCGCAGGCGTCGAAAGCTTCGCCGCGATGAGCGGAGGTAACGGCCACGAGGACGATCTGGTCCAGCGGCTTGAGTGGTCCCACTCGGTGAATGACCAGCGCATCGAAAATATCCCACCGGGCTTTGGCCTGACTGACGATGTCCTCCAGTGATTTTTCGGTCATGCCGGGGTAATGCTCGAGCTCCATTTCGGCGACATGCTCGCCTTCGTTGAGGTCTCTCACCGTGCCCAGAAAGGTCACCACGGCACCTACTTTCGGCGCGTTCGCACGCAATTGCGCCAGCTCGGTGCTCATATCGAAGTCTGCGGTTTGTACGCGCACTGCCATGAAGATTCTCCGCGTCGGATCAGCCGCCGGTGACCGGCGGGAAAAAGGCCAACTCGCAGCCCTCGGTGAGCGGTGCGTTCGCGTCCACCATCTGCTGATTGCAGGCGATGCGCAGCGATTTTCCGTCGGCTAGCGCCTCGGCCCATACACCACCGCGCGCCTGAAGCAAGCCACGTACCTCGCCGGCAGAGCGTACGTCGGCTGGCAATGTCAGGGTCTCTCCGGACGTACCGACCGCTTCTCTGAGACTGGCGAAAAATTTCAGCTGTATCTGCATAACGGGTTCAATAAAGCAATGCCGAGAAAGGGATGAAGTGTACGGTATCCCCGGGAGCAATGATCTGGCCGGCGGGATTGTCCACCAGGCCATCGCCCCAGACGGTCGAGGTCAGCACGCCTGAGCTTTGATTGGCAAACAGGGATAAACCTCCCTGCTCATTGATGCGAACCCGCAGGAATTCATTGCGACGGTCGGCCTTGGGCCAACTGAAATCGGCCTGCATCGCAAAACGCGGCGGGTTGGATGGCTTCGTACCCTGCATCGCGAGGATGAAGGGACGCACGAAAAGAAGAAAGGTCACGAAGCTTGAAACAGGATTGCCGGGCAAGCCGAGAAAAAATGCCGGACGCTCGCCCTGCCCCACCTCGCCAAATGCAAGTGGCTTGCCGGGCTTGATGGCAATTTGCCAGAGATTGAGCCGCCCTTCTGCCTCAACGGCAGGCTTGACGTGGTCTTCCTCACCGACCGATACGCCACCCGAGGTCACAATCAGATCATGGCCCGACGCCGCCTCGCGCAGCGCAGCGCGCGTGGCATCCAGCGAGTCGGGAATGTTGCCCAGGTCCGTGACATCACAACCGAGGTGGGCCAACAACCCGCGCAGCATGAACCGATTGGAGTTGTAGATAGCGCCGGGCTTCAAGGGCTCACCGGGCATGGTGAGCTCATCCCCGGTGAAAAACACTGCCACACGCAGGCGACGGAGGACGGGCAGGCTGGCCAGCCCGACCGACGCGAGCAAGCCCAGCTCCTGGGCCCGCAAGCGCGTTCCCGCTGGCAGGATGGTGCTGCCGGCACGAATGTCCTCTCCGGCGCGGCGTATCCATTCACCGGATTTAGGGGTGTGCGCGACAGTCACCGTGCCGCTGGCCTGATCGAAGCTGCACTGTTCCTGCATGATGACCGCATCGGCACCTTCCGGAATCAATGCCCCGGTAAAGATACGTGCGGCTGTGCCCGGCTGGAGTGGCTGGCCAACATGACCGGCCGGAATGCGTTGGGCAACCTTCAGGGAAGCCTGACCACCGACGCAATCAGCGGCACGCACGGCATAACCGTCCATCTGGGTATTGTCCATCGGCGGCACGTCGAGCTGAGATTGCTGGTCTGACGCCAGCACGCGACCCGTCCCCTCGAGGGTGGATACGGTCTGGATATCGGTGATCGGGCGAACCGCACTGAGGAGAAAACCAAGCGCTTCCTGCACACTCAGCATGGGGGCTTTTGTCGTCATTTTATTGCCGGGATGATAGTCTCGCGCCGGATTGTAACGTCTCTGCGGTGACTCAACAGCGTCATCGCCTAGAGCCCTGTGTGACGGGCAATGTAGGCCTTGATTGTGCCGACATCCGCTTCCATTACCTCAAAGCGCTGGGGCAAGGATTCGATATTCTCGAAACCCGAAGGCCGCTCGGCGTCGCGGCCCAGCGCTTCACGCAGGGTTTCACCGAACTTCGCCGGCAAAGCGGTTTCGAGGACGATCATCGGGACGCCCGGCTCAAGATGTTCGCGTGCCACTTTCACGCCGTCTGCCGTGTGGGTATCAATCATCAGCCCATAGCGCGAGTAAACATCGCGTATCGTCCGTAACCGGTCTGAATGGACTGATTTTCCTGAGGTAAAACCAAATTCGGCGACGCGCCCGAATTCATCGCCATCGCTGCCTGGCTTACCTGACAGATCAAAGCCACCCTGATTTTCCACTTTCATGAAAAGCGCACGTACCCGGTCCGTGTCGCCGTCGAGCAGGTCATAAACGAAGCGCTCGAAGTTCGACGCTTTGCTGATATCCATGCTGGGGCTGGTCGTGTGCAGGGTTTCCGCTGATTTTCGTACCCGGTACACGCCGGTCTGGAAAAACTCATGCAATACATCGTTTTCATTGGTCGCCACCACCAGTTTACTGATCGGCAATCCCATCATGCGCGCAATATGGCCGGCACAGATATTGCCGAAATTACCGGAGGGAACGGTGAAGGACACTTTCTGCGTATTGTCGGTGGTGGCCGACAAATAGCCGCGGAAGTAATAGATGACCTGTGCAACGACACGTGCCCAGTTGATGGAGTTCACGGTACCAATTTTCTGACGCGACTTGAATTCCAGATCATTAGAAACTGCCTTAACCATGTCCTGGCAATCGTCAAAAACACCTTTGACGGCGATATTGAAAATATTGGGATCTTGCAGACTGAACATTTGCGCGCATTGAAATGCGCTCATTTTTTTATGCGGTGACAGCATGAAGACCCGAATACCTTGCTTGCCACGCATCGCGTATTCGGCAGCGCTGCCGGTATCCCCGGAGGTGGCACCAAAAATGTTCAGCTCGGCATTTTTCTTCTGGAGCGTGTACTCAAACAGGTTACCCAGCAGCTGCATCGCCATGTCTTTGAAGGCCAGAGTGGGGCCATTGGAGAGCGCCTGAAGCAGAAGCGTCCGATCACCTGAAACCTCGAGCGTACGCAATGGCGTAATACGGGAAGTGTCCTCACCCGCACGACTGTTTCGGTAAACGCTGGCCCTGTAGGTCCGGGCGGTCAGTTGATCAATATCCGCCGCCGGGATGTCGGTCGCAAATTTCTTGAGCAACTCGCTGGCCAGCTCGGCGTACGACAAGTTGCGCCACGCCGAGAGCGCCTCACCACTTACCTGAGGGTAATTAGCTGGCAGGTAAAGCCCGCCGTCGGGCGCGAGTCCGCCCAGAAGGATGTCAGAAAAAGACGGAGAGGCCTGATGGCCGCGAGTCGACAGGTAATGCATGACAAAAACGGCTCCCGAAAAACACAGACGACATTATAAGCGGTCGGTCAGTTTCCACAGACAAACATGCGATCTTGGCTTCCTTAGGCATGAGTTTTACGCATGGCAAATGACTCTTTTTTCATGCCGATTCTCAATATCGAATTGAACAATTAATCTCGCTTTGTCAATCCCATGAATTAGGTAGTTTGCGAATTATTTGATGTCTTGAAGGCAATTTAAATCTTTCGAGAAATGCTTGTAGACACGCCTCAAGCACAGCATCACCAGTTCAGCACGCAGTCACCCTTGAAAAGTGGATGAGATCAAATCAGGTCGCATCAGGCATTTGATGCTGGCGCGACTGACAAACTTCAAAGCGAAGGAAAGATCCGATGAACGACCAACTTCAGGCGCATGAAGAAAACACATTCGATCCCTTACTGCTGATGGATGATCTCATCGATACGATGGATCGCGACTCAATCGACGCCGATCTAGACGAAAAGATCGACGATAGAGCAAAAGAAAAAATTGAAAATCATTTCGCTGGCGGCCTCCGGCGGGGGCGGGTGGGCGGGCCGCGTCTGC
>JBILCO010000069.1:0-8382 GCA_044353075.1 Burkholderiaceae bacterium | reverse complement strand
CCACGCCGGACCGCTTCCCACACCGTGACCCGACACCCGGTCGGCTGCATGCCGGGTGCGGTGCCGGTAAACCGGTAGGGCAGATTCAGTGACTCCCACTCGCGTTTGACGTCCTGCGCGCCCATTTGCAGACGGCCTGACTCCACCGGGACGCGTACTCGCCAGGCATGTTCAGCCGGGTAGGCGTCCTCACTTTCCTGTCTTGTCATGAAGAGCGCCGGCCATTCGCGAATCTGGGCGTCGTCCGGCGCGAGGTGGTAGCCGGAATGCATGTAACGGTGACCGATGTCGACAGCATTTTTATACTTGTCCGGCACCAGCGACAGCGAGGGTGCGATCCAGGCGTGCCCCAGCGCGACACCGGCGGTCGGCTGGATTTGTATCTGACCAAAGCGCTGCGCCTCCTGAAATACGGCGCGCGCTTTTGCCTGCAAAGCGGAGTCACCGCCCGGTGGCTGGCGGCTGTAAATTTTTTCCAGCGCAGCCGACAAGTCTTGCCGTTGTCTTTGCATCAGCTGATCCGGTGGTGCAGCGATACCGAACAGCTTTTGGGTCAGCAGGAGCTCGAGTACGTCTCGCAGTACCTCGGCGAACAGAGTGCCTTGCGGATCGATGGTCAGCGCTTCGGCCGTTGCATTGTCGATCATTAGTACTCGCTGTGCGATGCTGACTGTACTGGCCTTCGTTGGCAATGACCCGGTGCCGATCGCAGAAAGCTCGACGGGTAAATCCAGTGCCCGCCCCAGCAGGCTGACGCTGTGAAGTAGGTCTTGTGGTGTTTTGCAGGAGTGCTGCCAGTGCACAGCACACGCCGGCAACGCAGTCCGTGCCGCAGTGGCCAGTTGGCATTGCAGGGGCTGGCTTTGCAGTTGCTGAGCGCTCTTCTCCAGATCTTGCAGCAGGTCAAAAAAATCGGTGGTCTGTATCAGGGTACGGTGAAAGGAATGTGGTGGACCATTCGAAAAGCCATGTTCTCGATACATCACGTCATCGATGATGGTTTCAATCACATTGCATCCAAATCCTGCTGTCTTTAGTGCATCGGATAAATGATTCAGTTCATCGGCACTCAGAGGCGAGAGATGCCTGCGTAGCAGTGCAAGGAAATACTGGCGGCTTTCTGCATCATCGTCGATGCCGGGACGAATCGATTGCAGCAGATTGTCCATGGCCAGTTGCAGAAAGCCTTGTGTGCTTCGCAGATCAGCCGGCGCTTTTTGCACTTTCAGTTCGTTGAGCAATAAACGAAGTGAAAGCGCGCTATGCCGACTGGCGTCGAAATAATAAGTCGCTTTATGCTGGCGCTGAGTCAATTTGGGCGCTTGTTTTGCCGCGCTGGCTGGCGAATGGGTGGCCAGCTTGCTGCCCGTTACAGGGCGTGGACGCAAGTGGGTAATCAGAGAATGCATAGGATTCCTTTCCAGTCGATCACCGGCAGGCATTGCCGGACCACTGATGAGTGGACGCGAGCCCCGTTCAGTTTGATGCGTTTGGGAAAAGTAGTTTGAAGTGCCGCAAGCACCTCTTCATTAGGGTGCGGTGAACAGATCAGGTGGTTGTTACGGCTTCTTGAGTTGCCTTGAATAAATCCTGTTTTTCGAGAACTCAGGACCTGATTTTGTGACGGAGTTTGATCATTCCAGCACGCCATTGCGTGCAAGGGCGAGATAATCGCCCGGGATTTCCTTTCTATTTCTATAATTTTCGTGATGAATACGAACAAATTTTCGTCGATACCCGCATTTCCCCCGACACCCTCTGCCGGCATAGCAGTGGTTGATCAGCGCACCATTCCCTCTGGGTTGGCGAATAACTCATCGACCGGACCGGGCAGTGCGAGTCAACCCGCGCTGTCTTCGAGACCGAGGGCGGCTGTGCCCTCCGTCGAAGCAGCCGGCATTGGCCCCGGGTCGAGGTGCAAGGCTGCATCGCTGACGCCCCATGGTGAGAAACTCGATGCGCTGGCCGCGCGTATGCTGCCTGCGCTCTTGGACATCAATCACGCGTGGGACGGTGCACCAGGCCCTGTGACGCGTGGCACGCTGGAGAAGGCGATTGCATCGCCGTTACAGGGCAGGGACCTGCAAAAACTGTCTCTCCAATGGCCTGCTGATCTGATCAACAAGAACATGGTGACTGACTGGACGCAGCGCCTCGTTGCTGCGTGCGATGGCGTGTACGCATCACGCGGCATGCAAGCCTATATTGATGCGGTGACCGATCTGATTTTCGACGAGGGCCATGATGCGGCGGGCCTGCCGGGAGAGATCCGGGACCTGTGCGCGATGCTGACTAAAAATGCCCTTCAGTCAGGCATCGACCTGGGGCTGGACCGGACGGCACTTCAGGGCTTGCGCAATACCGTCATCTTGCGATTCCTGATGGCTAATGTCTTTGTTCCGCATCTCCGGCCAACGGCCATGCGCGAACTGACCGACGACACAGGCTTGTACGCTTTCGATCGTCAGCTGTTCAGGCAGTTTTGCCACAAAACGACGGAGATCATCGACATTGATGCCGAGGCGATCGTATTGCTGGCCGTGGACCGCCAGACAAAGCAGCAGGGACACTCGCAGACAGCATCGGTAATCTGAGGCAGATCGAATGGATCTGCCAGAGCGCCCGGCGGTTTATTGATAACTGCGGGCGTCTTCGATGACCTTCCCGTCATTCGGCAGCGTACCTGCGGCGACCAGTCTGACGTCACCCCGCAATTTGGTGATGTCGCGAATCGTTGTCGAGATGGCGGCGGTTTCACCCGCCAGTGCCGCAGGATCCGCAACTTCACACGCCAGCGTCATCTGATCATCACCCATTTCGCCAGTAATGATCAGCCTTGCTTTGAGAATCACCGGGTGGCGACGTGCAATATCGGCGACCTGGGATGGATGTACAAACATCGCACGTACCTTGGTCGTCTGATCCGCACGGCCCATCCAACCCTTGATCCGAGTATTGGTTCTGCCGCAGGGCGAGGCATCGGGCAGGACGGCAGACAAATCACCGGTCGCAAATCGTATCAGCGGGTAGTCGGGATTGAACGAGGTAATCACGATTTCGCCGACTTCACCAGGCGCGACCGGGTCACCGGTACCCGGGCGGACAATTTCCAGCAGCAGTGTTTCGTCGAGCACCATGCCGGGATGGACTTTGCCATCGGTGATGGTTTCATAGGCGATATTGCCGATATCGGCAGATCCATAGGTCTGCAAGACATGAGGCACGCCATTGTCGTTGAGCCACTGACGTAATGAAGGAGGCAGCGCTTCGGCACTCACCAGTGCATATTGGACGCTGCTGATGTCCTCGCCCATTTCCCGGGCTTTCTCAATGATGATCTTCAGAAACGATGGCGTGCCGGTGTAGACGCGAGGGCGTAGCAGGCTCATCGCCTGCACCTGCATTTCCGTCTGACCGGTACCCGCCGGTATCACCGGGCAGCCAAGCTTGATGGCGCCGCTCTCGACCATCAGTCCGGCCGGCGTGAAGTGATAAGCAAAGCAGTTCTGAATCAGGTCGCCGCGCTTGACACCCAGCGCATGCAGCGGGCGCGCAAAGCGCCACCAGTCGGTGCCACGTCCTTCCGGATCAAAGATCGGCCCGGGCGACATGAAGACATGCGACAGACCTGCCACCGGTGTTGTGGTGAGCCCGCCAAAAGGCAGGGATGCCTGTTGCAGCGCTTTTAGGTCTGACTTGCGCGTGACGGGCAATTGCGCCAGCGCGTCACGCGAATCGATGTCTGATGCATTCACGCCCGAGAGTATCGATCCCCAGCCGGGCGCTTGCTGCGCGCGCTTGATCAGCGCAGGTAACGCATCCAGCAATTCTTTCTCGCGTGTCAGAGGGTCGCGCGCTTCGAGCGCATCATGGAAATCAGTCATCTTGGATATCAGGGAAAGGGGTGCCAGGGAAAGGATCAGGCCAGCCAGCGTTTGCGGCGGCGATAAAATTTCATGTCGCGGAAACTCTTGCGATCGCCACCGGACATGCCGAGATAAAATTCTTTGACATCTTCATTCGTCGCCAGATCGGCGGCAGCACCTTCCATCACCACGCGGCCGTTTTCAAGAATGTAGCCAAAGTCCGCGTAGCGCAGTGCAATAGTCGTATTTTGTTCGGCCAGCAGAAAAGACACTTGCTCGGTTTTATTGAGATCCTGCACGATACCGAAAATTTCTTCGACAATCTGCGGCGCCAGTCCCATCGAAGGTTCATCGAGCAAAATCATCGAAGGCTTGGCCATCAGCGCTCGGCCAATCGCACACATTTGCTGCTCGCCTCCCGAGGTATAGCCTGCCATCGAACTGCGGCTCTTCTTCAGTCGCGGAAAATAGTGGTACACCTTTTCCAGTGCATCTTTCAGTTCGCTGCGCGAAATTTTTCGGGTGTAAGCACCGGTCAGCAGATTTTCTTCGATGGTCAGATGGCCGAAGCAATGACGACCTTCCATCACCTGCGACAGACCCCGCTTCACCAGTTCGTTGGGTGTCAGCTGATCGATGCGATTGCCATTGAATTCGATACTGCCCTTGGTCACATCGCCACGCTCGCCGCGCAGCAGCGTCGAGATGGATTTCAGTGTGGTTGACTTGCCGGCGCCATTGGCACCCATCAGTGCGACGATTTTTCCGCGTGGAACGGACAGGGACACACCCTTGAGCACAAGGATCACGTGATCGTAAATGACCTCAATGTTATTGATGATCAGTATGGACGGGTTCGGATTCATAAGGGCCATTCCGTTGGACTACAAAAAATACCGGACTCGGGTCATGCCAGAGTCCGGCGATACTGCTCTCGGTGCTTGACTGCTTACTTGTGGCAGGCGGCTTTGATATTTTTTTCCTTCGCATAGGCTGCCGATGAATCTTCAAGCAGCTTGCGCACCAATGCCTTGTCGCCGGTAATCCAGGTTTTGGACAAGGCCACCCATTTGCTGCCGTCCCATTGCTGGACCTTGGTCGCACCCGAGCCTTCGTGGTCATCGCACGAGGTTTTCACAGGCGGAAACAGGTCAGTCACCCCGAGGGCCTTTTGCCGTGCAGCGTCCACGTTCAGGTTTTCCAGGCCCCAGCGGACTTGTTCGCCGGTCAGGACCTTGCCCTTGCCGAATTTGGCCTGTCCATTTCGCAGGGCTTCGACCATCAGTACACCGGCGACAATGCCGCGCAAGTACATCGTGTTACCGACACGGTTTTTTTCTGACAGATTGCCTTTGCCCGCGCCGTAAACGGTGCTGCGGATTTCATCGAGCAGCGGATAGTTGCCCGGTGTTGTGAAGCTCATGGTCGTGAAGCCTTTGGCCGCATCACCTGCAGGTATCGCATCTTCTTCAGCGCCCGCCCACCAGACACCCAGCATTTTTTCGCGCGGGAAGCCATTACGCTGTGCGGTTTTTAACGACACTGCGCTCATCACGCCGTAGGTCCAGACAATCACGAAGTCGGGTTGCACCTGACGAATCTGCAGCCATTGCGATTGCTGATCATTACCCGGTGGCTGAACTGGAATCTTGATCAGTTCAAAACCGTATTTCGCCGCTTCGGCTTCCAGCACCGGCAGTGGTTCTTTGCCATACGCCGAGTCGTGATACAGATGGACGATCTTCTTGCCTTTGAGCTTGTCCATGCCGCCCATTTTGTCGCCCAGGTAATGCACCATCGCCGCCGCCTGATTCCAGTAGCTGGTTATCAGCGGAAAAACATACGGGAAGACTTTACCGTTTGCCGCATCGGAGCGACCATAGCCCAGCGTTGTCATCGGAATTTTGTCAGTACCGACGCGATCAAGAATGCCATAAGCGATACCCGTTGACAGCGGCTCGACCAGTGAGGCACCACCGTTTTTGCTTTTCAGGCGCTCGTAACATTCCACGCCGCGCGACGCGTTGTACTCTGTTTCGCATTCTTCCCAGATCAGCTTGACGCCATTGATGCCGTTGTCACGCATGTTAACCAAGGTCATGTAGTCGATGATGCCGCCGTAGAAACCAGTACCGCCAGCGGCATAAGGACCGACACGATACGACAGCATGGGAATGAATTGTTGCGCCGTTGCGGCGCTGGCAGCGGTAAGCAGCAGCGCGCTCACCATGAGCGATTTCAGTAATTTCATAGTCTCCTCCACAAAAAATAATTCAGGTGATGCAAATCCCTAGTGCGGGAAAGGCCAGAGGCGCAGTTTTTCTTTGGCAATTTGCCACAGACGGGCCAAGCCATGCGGCTCAACGATCAGGAAGAAAATAATCAGGGCGCCAAAGACCATCAATTCCAGATGCGAGGCCACGGCGGTGGATATGCCAAGCGCATGCGCCAGCATGTTCAGCACGACGGGCAGCAGCACGATGAAAGCAGCACCGAGGAAGGAGCCCATGATCGATCCGAGACCACCAATAATTACCATGAACAGAATGCGGAACGAAAGATCAAGGCTATAGGCTTCCGGTTCTACCGTGCCCAGATAGGCGTACGCATACAGGGCGCCGGCCACACCGCAATAAAAAGAGCTCACTGCGAAGGCCAGCAGTTTTGTGTGCATCAGGCGAATGCCAATGACTTCAGCAGCGACGTCCATGTCCCGCACTGCCATCCAGCAGCGTCCGATATTGGAGCGTACGAGATTTTTCGCCAGCAGTGCCAGCACGGCCACAATGCCCAGCACCAGCAAGTATTTCGTCATCGGCGTATCAAATACAAAGCCGAGTATCTCCAGCTTTTGTGCAGTGATCACGCCCGAGGAACTGTAGTTGGTGAACCACTGCACTTTGGTCAGTGCCCACACCACGAAAAACTGCGTTGCCAGTGTCGACGCGGCCAGATAAAAGCCGCGCACACGCAGAGATGGCAAGCCAAAAATAATGCCCAGCGCCGCAGCGCACAGACCACCCATGACAAACGCGAGCAGTAAAGGGATGCCCGGCACGCGCAGCATGAAATTGTAGGAGGCGAATGCACCGACTGCCATGAAAGCCGCCGAGCCCAGCGACAGCTGACCCGCATAGCCCGTCAGTATGTTCAGGCCGAGAGCGGCCAGCGCAAAAATCAGGAAAGGGATCAGAATCGCCGAAAACAAATACGGTGTGGCGACTGCAGGCACGACAAAAAGTGCCAGTGCGAGCAAGAGCACGATACCAATGCGGTCCTGACGGATGGGGAAAATCTGCCCGTCGGCTTCGTAAGTGGATTTGAATTGTCCTGCTTCACGGTACAGCATGAAAACTCCCTGAATCTTTCAAGCATTTCTTTCAAGCGTTTTTTTCAAAACATCCTGAGCATCGTTTTACTGACCGCGAGCGTGCCGCGGCCAAGTTATCTTTTTTATCTTCAGATCCGTCGAATGATTTTCTCGCCAAACAAGCCTTCCGGCCGTATCAGCAGGAAGCCCAGCGCGAGCACATACGGGAACCAGCCTTCGATACCGCCGCCGACAAAAGGCCCGATATAGACTTCAGCGAGTTTTTCAGATGCACCGATGATGAGTCCGCCAATGATCGCGCCCGGCACCGAAGTGAAGCCGCCAAGAATGAGCACCGGCAGCGCCTTGAGTGCCACAAAACTCAGCGAGAACTGCACGCCATTGCGTGAACCCCAAAGCAATCCCGCCACCAGCGCGACAAAGCCGGCAACACCCCAGACAATGCCCCAGATCTGTTGCAGCGGAATACCGACCGCCAGCGCGGCCTGATGATCGTCCGCAACGGCGCGCAGCGCGCGACCGACCTTCGTTCGTGAGAAAAACAGCGCCAGCCCGGTCACCAGCAACGCACAGATCGCCGCGGCGGCCACATCAAAACGGGAAATCACGATGTTAAACATGTTCATCATGCTTTCCATCGGCACGTCTTCGATACCCAGATCCAGACGCTTCACATCCGAGCCCCACATCAGCTGCGCCATGCCTTCGATGAAGAAGGTCAGGCCGATCGTTGCCATGAACAGGGAGATTTCCGGCTGATTGACGAGTGGCCGCAATACAAAACGTTCAATGGCCAGTCCCAACAAGGCCATCACGCCAATGGTCACGATGATGGCCGCCCACAAGGGCACGCCGAACTCGGTGATCGACACGCAGGTCAAGGCTGCAAAAAACACCATGGCACCTTGCGCAAAATTGAATACGCCCGACGCTTTGTAAATCAGTACAAAGCCCAGCGCGACCAGGGCGTACATGATCCCAGAGAGCAGGCCGCCAATCAAAACTTCGAAGAAAAAATTCAGGTTCATTTGTACAAAATCCTAAAGCCACTGGATCCCGGCCTGCGCCGGGCTGACAGTTTTGGCGCTAATGCCTTTCGAAAGGTCACCCCGGCGCAGGCCGGGGTCCAGCGTCTTCTTTCGCGCGACTGTCAAGCTATTCAATGCGCCACTCCCAGATAAGCAT
>JBILCO010000068.1:0-8391 GCA_044353075.1 Burkholderiaceae bacterium | reverse complement strand
TGCGCATCATCATCGGACCGGCGACAAGTGGTGCATCTATCCTATGTATGACTACGCGCATCCGATTTCGGATGCGATTGAAAACATCACCCACTCGCTGTGCACACTGGAGTTTCAGGACCATCGTCCGTTCTACGACTGGATACTGGAGCGCCTGGCCGAGGGTGGATTTTTCAAAAAACCGCTGCCACAGCAATATGAATTTGCACGCCTGAATCTGACCTATGCAATCACCAGCAAACGCAAACTGCTGCAGCTGGTCGAAGAAAAAATTGTCGATGGCTGGGACGATCCGCGCATGCCTACGATTGTCGGCATCCGCCGTCGCGGATTCACGCCAGCGTCCCTGCAGTTATTTGCCGAACGTATCGGCGTGGCGAAATCTGACAGCTGGATCGACATGAGCACGCTGGAAGGCGCATTGCGTGACGATCTGGATGACAAGGCACCGCGTATCGTCTGTGTGCTCAATCCGCTCAAGCTGATCATCGACAACTTCCCCGAAGGACAAATCGAAGATTGCAGCGCGCCGGTGCATCCGCATCATCCGGAGCGTGGTAACCGGCATTTTCCAATCAGTCGCGAGCTGTGGATAGAGCAGGAAGATTTTAAGGAAGTCCCCGAAAAAGGCTACTTCCGGCTTTTCCCCGATAACAAGGTGCGGCTTCGCTATGGCTATGTGATTGAATGCACAGGCTGCGACAAAGATGCGTCGGGTAAAGTCATCGCGGTGCATTGCAACTACTACCCGGACAGCAAGAGCGGCACCGAGGGTGCCTCGACCTACAAGGTCAAAGGCAATATTCACTGGGTATCGGCAACGCAGGCCGTGGAGGCGGAAGTAAGACTGTATGACCGCCTGTTCACCGACCCGCATCCGGATGCGGGCGGCAAAGATTTCAAGCAGTCACTGAACCCGAACGCAAAATCGGTGATCCGTGCTTACCTCGAAACCGGCGCCGACCAAGCCAGTCCGGATGACAAATTCCAGTTCGAGCGTCATGGCTATTTCGTGGCTGATCGCGTGGATTCCCGACCCGGCAAGCCCGTGTTCAACCGCATCGTGACCCTGAAAGACAGCTGGGGCAAATAAGCAAGAAAAGAAACGCGGCGCAGCGACTGCGGCGCGTCACCCACCTTTTTTCGACGTTGCCTCTTTCACCTTATCCGCGGCCAGATCGACGGCTTTTTCGATTTTGCCGCGGTTGTTACGCGCCCGTCTGTCCCAGCTCCGGATGATTTCGCTGGCAGTATCGCGCCCGCCCAGACCAAAGGCCAGTCCCAGAGCAAGTGCGAAGGCTCCCACAATCGCCATGAACAGTGTATTGACCAGCGTGGTGGCCACACCAATCTGACTGACGGCCACGACGACCGTAAATGCCCACACCGCAGCCGACGCGAGCCTGGCCAGAAAATCGGGATTATCAAGATCGGCTTCTGCGGTAGCGCCACGCACGAGCTTCGATACGGCATTGGCCGCAATACCGCCGATCACCAGCACCACCAGTGCGACAGCGAGATTGGGCAGCCACAGCAACAGGTCACGCAGCACCTCGGACACGGCCGGCAGGCCCAGTGCGTCAAAGGCCACCACCAGCACAATCAGTCGCACGAACCAGTTCGCAATCGACGCAATCATGCCGGACGAATCGGTGTCGGCGCCTGTCTTGCTGACAAAGTCGGCAAAACCAGATCGCTCAGCCAGTTGATTGAAACGCGCCTTGCGCAACACCATGGCGATCGCCTTAGCCAGCAGCGCTGACACAATCCAGCCCACAATGATGATCGCAATAAAACCGATCAGGCGCGGTATGGCCGCAAAAAACAGCGACATGGCGCTGGTCAGCGAGGCCATCAGCGAGGCACCCCAGTTCGTGACTTGTGATTCCATAATTTTCCCTTGGTCGGACGATACCGTTGAAAAGGTCTAGACTCTCAATCTCCCGTATCGATCTCGGCATTGTTTGACTCTCCACATTCTTCCTGCATGAACTTTGAGAAACTGATCTTCATTGATCTGGAAACCACGGGCGCGAATCCGGCGGTGGACCGCATTACAGAAATTGGCCTGGTCGAAGTCGACCGGGCAGGCGATGCTGTTCGCTGGTCCAGCCTGGTCAACCCCGGCGTATCGATCCCGACCTTCATTCAGGGTTTGACCGGCATCAGCAATGAAATGGTGCGACAGGCACCGTCGTTTGAACAACTTGCACCGGCGCTGCATCAGCGGCTGCAGGGCGCTTTGTTCATTGCACACAATGCGCGCTTTGATTACGGCTTCCTCCGGAATGCTTTCAGCGAAGCAGGTTATGCGTTTCGCTCGGAGGTACTGTGTACCGTGAAACTTTCACGCAAGCTTTTTCCGGAAGAGTCACGGCACAATCTGGACGCCCTGATTACGAGACACACGCTGAACCCGGATGCACGGCATCGCGCACTGGCGGATGCCGATCTGATTTGGCAGTTCTGGCAGAAAATCAGCCAGCAGTTGCCGCGCGAGACGCTCATGTCCGCGCTCGAGACCTTGCTGCAACGTCCCACTCTGCCGTCGCACCTGCCGAGCGATACGCTCGACACCCTGCCCGACACCCCGGGCGTCTATTTGTTTTATGGTGAAAATGACTTGCCGCTCTACGTCGGCAAAAGTGTGCATTTGCGTCAGCGCGTGATGTCGCACTTTAGTGCCGATCACAAGCTCTACAAGGAAATGCGGCTGTCACAGCAGTTGCATCGCATTGAGTGGCGCGAGACGGTCGGCGAAATCGGCGCATTACTGCTGGAAGCACAACTGGTCAAATCACTACAGCCCATTCATAACCGCAGACTGCGTCGTCAGGGGAGCTTGTGTGCCTGGCGCCTGAAAGACGATGCACCCGGCGCACGCCCCGAACTCAGCTATGCGAGCGATACCGATTTTGGTCGCGCTGATACCGTCTACGGTTTGTTCAGTTCCCGACGCAAGGCCGAAAGCACTTTGCGCGAACTGGCGGAAGCGCATCAGCTCTGTCTGGTGCAACTGGGCTTGGAAGGGAGAGCACAGCCGGACAAGCCCTGTTTCGGATGGCAACTGCAGCGCTGCCAAGGCGTTTGCGTCGGCAAGGAAGCCGAAGCTCTGCATCACGCACGCCTGATCGGCGCACTCTCCGGGCTTCGTGTGCAGACCTGGCCGTACGAAGGTGCGGTGGGGCTGATCGAACAAGGCAGCCGCAGCAGCAGGACGGCCGTACATCTGGTGAATAACTGGTGTTATCTGGGCACCGCCGAATCCGACGAGGCGCTGCATGACCTGATGGAAAAATCGCCCGCGCGACCGGTGTTCGATATGGACACTTACAAGATTCTCCGTAAAGCTTTGATGAGCCGAGATCTCAGTGTTCGCAAACTGAGTGCAGCAAACCCGGAAAACTCTTCTTAATTTGATAATCTTCTGCTGAATTTTCACCCGATTGGCTTTTCATCGGTGAAATTTCCTTCCCGGGCGAGAAGTGCCGCGATATGATGTTCTGACATCGACGCAGCCGGTTCAATAAAAACACTACCGGGCGCAACACCCAAATTATGGGGATGTTTGCGAATCCGGCAGCTGCCCGACCTCCCTCACAAGTCCGTTTTTAGCGATCTGTCCCTTACCGGACAGCGCCGCGCACTTCGACAATATGTCTGCACGCGGATCGGAAAATAGCTTGACCAGTATCAAGTACCCGAGTCAGCCCATCGTTAAGATGGACCGCTTTTCGCAAACTGACGCTTCAGGGCAATGCAACCCGTGAAGCGCAGTTGTTTGATTTACAGGACATGAACTCAGTCACCAGGAAAAATAATGGATGAGATTGTTATCGTCGCTGCCGCCCGAACCGGCGTGGGCAAATTCGGGGGCAGCCTGGCCAAGATCCCCGCGACCGAGCTGGGCGCCCATGTCATCAGGGGCCTGCTGGCCAAAACCGGTATCGACCCTGCACTCATCAGTGAAGCAATTCTTGGTCAGGTACTCACCGCCGGCGTAGGTCAGAACGCTGCCCGGCAGGCGGTGATACGCAGTGGCCTGCCAGACCATGTACCGGCAATGACTATCAACAAAGTGTGCGGCAGCGGTCTGAAAGCGACGCATCTGGCGGCACAGGCGCTGCGCTGCGGTGATGCGGAAATCATCATCGCTGGCGGCCAGGAAAATATGAGCGCGTCTCCCCACGTGTTGAATAACTCGCGCGATGGATTTCGCATGGGCGATGCCAAGCTGACCGATACCATGATTGTCGATGGTCTGTGGGATGTCTACAACCAGTACCACATGGGTGTGACGGCAGAAAACGTCGCGAAAAAATACAACATTTCGCGCGCTGAGCAGGATGAATTCGCGCTTGCCTCCCAAAACAAGGCAGAGGCTGCACAAAAAGCCGGCAAGTTCAAGGATGAAATCCTGCCGCTGGAGATGCCCGGTAAAAAAGGCAGCATCATTTTCGACAGTGACGAGTACATCAAGACAGGCAGCACGCTCGAGGCCTTGTCCTCACTGCGCCCGGCATTTAACAAGGAAGGCACTGTCACGGCAGGTAATGCGTCGGGCATCAATGACGGCGCGGCTGCCGTCATGATGATGAGCGCCAGCAAAGCTGCCCAGCTCGGCCTCAAACCGCTGGTGACAATACGTGCTTATGCCTCCTCCGGCCTCGACCCCAGCATCATGGGGATGGGTCCGGTGTCGGCCAGCCAGTTGTGTCTCAAGCGCGCAGGCTGGACACCGAGCGATCTGGATCTGATGGAAATCAATGAAGCCTTCGCTGCGCAGGCGATCGCCGTCAATAAAGAAATGGGCTGGGACACCCGCAAGATCAACGTGAATGGCGGCGCGATCGCGATTGGCCATCCGATCGGCGCCTCGGGCTGCCGCGTACTGGTAACCCTGATCCACGAAATGATCCGCAGGGATGCAAAGCGAGGTCTGGCCAGTTTGTGTATCGGTGGCGGCATGGGCGTTGCGCTGGCGATCGAGCGCTGATTTTTAACAGGCAGTGCAGCCTGGCTGTATTGCCTGATGACTGACATTACAGAGGGGGGAAAACTGATGAGCAGAGTCACTTTGGTTACGGGCGGCATGGGCGGTCTGGGTGAAGCCATTTGCATCAAAATGGCAGACATGGGATATGACGTTGCCACCACTTACTCGCCGGGCAATACAAAAGTGGCCGCGTGGCTGGAGGAGATGAAAGAAAAAGGCTACAGCTTTCGTGCTTACCCTTGCGACGTCGCCAGCTTTGAATCTGCACAGGAGTGCATCGCGCAGATCAGCAAGGACATGGGACCGGTCGATGTGCTGGTGAATAACGCTGGCATTACGCGCGACATGACCTTCAAGAAAATGGACAAAATCAACTGGGACGCCGTGATGAAAACCAATTTGGATTCGGTTTTCAACATGACCAAGCCCGTCTGCGATGGCATGACTGAACGCGGCTGGGGCCGGATTATCAATATCTCGTCGGTGAATGGTCAGAAAGGTGCTTTTGGCCAGACCAACTATTCGGCTGCCAAAGCCGGCATGCACGGTTTCAGCAAGGCACTCGCATTGGAAATCGCGCGCAAAGGCGTGACGGTCAATACCATCTCACCCGGCTATATCGGTACCAAAATGGTGACAGCTATTCCGCAGGAAGTCCTCGACAGCAAGATCATTCCGCAGATACCCATGGGACGACTGGGCAAACCGGAAGAAGTCGCCGGACTGGTCGCCTATCTTGCCTCCGATGAAGCTGCGTTTCTGACCGGTGCGAACATCGCTATTAATGGCGGACAGCATATGCAATAAAGTCACAGGGTCGGCGTATAACGGCCTGTCGCTGGCATATCACTGATATATCGCTTACGCATCGGCAGCATGTGTCGTCGCTGAAGCAGCTTTGAGTTCTGGTAGAATTTGGTCCGCGCCTCGGTGGTGAAATTGGTAGACGCGCCGGACTCAAAATCCGGTTCCGCAAGGAGTGTCGGTTCGATTCCGACCCGAGGCACCATCTGTATCAAAGTAGAAAGTAACAACCCCTGCTGTTTCGGCGACATGCCGCAGTCAGGGGTTTTTACTTCTTATCATCGGTATTTTCATCCGATTGCGCCGCTGTCTCTTCTGATGAGGGCGCTTCCAGTGCCGGCGGACTCCCCTCTGTACTTCCTGTGGCGCTCTCTGCGGATGCGGCATCTTCCGACGACGCCGCAGCGGCTTGCGGTGTGGCTTCCTGCGCAGCTGCCTTATCCTCTTTTTTCTCAGGCAGCCCCGGCCGTTTCGGGCGTTGCTTGCTGCGCTGGCTCATCACCATCAGAACGGTCGCCACCATGGTCACCACGGCAAGCATGATGATCACCGACATTGGCAGCACCGCTACCACGCCCATGAAACCAATCAGCAAAAACAACACCAGCGGTAGTGCTGCCATTTCGGCGACAAAAACAAACGGCGTCACGAATGCGCACATCAGTAAAATAAAACTGATCCATTGCGCCGTGAAGTCGCGACTCAGCAGCGCATGAATGCCCACGCTCAGAAACAACAAACCAATAGGAAAGCGTACCCACCAGTGCCCCCAGAATTTTCGGCTGGCGACTCTGCCATCGCTGATATAGAGACGCTGCTGCGCGAGTGCCTCATCGGTCCATTCCCAGCGCTTGGACTTGAACAATTGCCTGCCCGTCGAAATGATCCAGAACGTCAACCCGTAAACCCATATCATCAGCGGCAAGACCCAGCTGCCGGATCCGGACTGGGTGGTGAACGCGTACCAGGTCTGAATGACGGCAGGCGTGCCCAGGGTCACGAAAGTGGGTATGGCCGCAACCGATACCCGCTCATGCGCACTGATGGGAATCCACTCGCCGTTAACACCGGGTTCTTTTTTCATTCGCTCGAACTGCCTCTAGATTGACGTTTACGCACTGCCATCCACAGTGCAATGACCACAGCAGCGATCATCATGACCGCGGCAATAGTACCGATCAGAGGCAGAGTTTGTACAACCCAGCCGATCAGCGCAAGCACGGTGACGCCGATGGCGACGATGAACACCAGCAGCAAAGGTTCGCGCCAGACCCACAAGTTAATCAGCGCCAGCACTACTGTGCCGACCAGCCAGCTGCCTGGCATCTGCATCGCATGAATCACCAGCACCCAGTACAACAAAACGATCAGTGCCACAGCCAGCGGCGCCCGGATCAGCGGATGGGAAGGCAGTTGCCATTCGTATTCTTCCGGGATGGAGGAAATCGGGCGTGGCAGTTGCGGCTCGAACAAAATGCCATCGCGGCGCCAGCGACGCTGACGGCGGCGATTCGACCAGTGGGTCCATAACAGGGTCAGCAAAAGCAAGCCGGCGACGATTACCCAAACTCCCGCCGTGCTTTTGACCAGACCGAGCGACCGGGCGAGAAAGCCAAGGCCAACGATCGCCACAAGCGTGAGCATCTGACGCAATCGGCGCAAGCGGCGGCTGCGCGTATCCTCCTCGCCTTCACTACCCATCGTTCCGATGCCGCTGTTTCGCTTCATCACGCCGCTTTCACTTTGCCGGGAAACGCCAGAAGTCGTTGATATTGCAGGATTTTCTGGCCCTTACAATGCGCTGGTATTTTAGCACTGCCTTTCTTTTTAGCAACTTTAGCGGTCGAAGCCCGGACTAGCTCTTGTTGTAGGCAGGAATGTCCGTCTTGGTGAACGAACCAGATGTCGGGAACAAGCAATGGACAAAATTTGTCATTTAATGACAAAAGAGGATTTTTAATTCCATATTTTGTCATTTCTGTTTTTGTCTTTGCAGCGCTGAATGCAAGCATTTTTAATTACCGAACTCGACGGTAGCCGCTTCACTGGTGAATACATCGATATCTGAAGCGATAAAAGAACAAAGAAGCGCAAATTTTTATTTAATCAACTGTTCGGATCGAATAACGGACATTTTTAGCTCAGATAATTTCATAAGCACTGCGATAACACTGACACCCTTCGTCGGAAACTGATCTGGCACAGACCTTGCCCTTGCGCACGCATCCACCTGTTTCGTGGATTTCACAGTCAATTCAGTTTTCATCAGGGAGTGTCACATGAGAAGTAACTACCGCAGCGGCTCCACCGGCGCAGCACAACAGGGTTTTACATTGATTGAATTAATGATCGTGGTGGCGATCATTGGTATTTTGGCTGCGGTGGGTATTCCTGCTTATCAGGATTACACGGCGAAAGCGCGGATTGCCGAAGGACCTACGCTTGCCGCCCCTGCCAAAACAGCTCTCGGCATTGCCTGCAGCGATGGCACTCTTCAGTCACGAGCTACCAATTTGAATCATGATGATCTTGGTCTACCCGTATCCACTTCGATCACGGGCAGGAACGTCACCGCTGTGGCAGTTGCAGCA
>JBILCO010000067.1:0-8392 GCA_044353075.1 Burkholderiaceae bacterium | reverse complement strand
AACGGTGAGGCAATTGCGCCGCCCTACGGCGACTTGCGCGATGTAGGGCATCAGGTTGTTGGGCGTGTCGCGCGGATCTTCGCCGAGCAGACCCGTTTCGTGCGCACCCGCGGGATTAAAATAGCGCAGCGTCGCAATTCGCCACTCCGGATCGGAATGCATCAGGTCACTCAGGCATTGCTCGATGATCAGCTTGGTGCGGCCATAGGGATTGGTGACCGACAAGGGGGCGTCTTCAGTGATGGGTACAGTGCGGGGATCGCCGTAGACCGTCGCCGAGGAACTGAATACCAGTTTTCGTACGCCGTGCTGGTGCAAGGCGCGCAGCAGCGACAGGGTGCCCGTAATATTGTTGTCGAAATAGTCGAGTGGCTGGCTGACGGATTCACCGACGGCTTTCAGACCCGCAAAATGAATCACGGCAGCGACTTCTTCGCGCTTCAGCAGCCGGCACAGGTTCACATGATCACGCACATCCAGCAACTGAAAAGGCAGTTCGGTGCCTGTAATTCGGGCGATGTGGGACAGTACTTTCGGCGAACTGTTACTGAGGTTGTCAATGCCCATCACACGCCAGCCGGCTTCGAGCAGGCAGACGCAGGTATGAGACCCGATATAGCCCGTCGCACCGGTCACAAGAACAGATCGTGTCATGGGATATCAGCGGATGGCGATGATTTCGGAAACATCGGCATGTTGTTTGCCGAATCCCTCGGTAATCGCCAGACGTTGCAGGAAGCGCAGAAATTCACCTTTGACTTCAGCATGTTTCAGGGCGAATTCCACGGTGGCCTGCAGATAGCCCTGTTTGGTGCCGCAATCGTGACGCTTGCCTTCAAATTGATATGACAAGACTGCCTCGGAGCGCATGAGCTGTGCGATGCCATCGGTTAGCTGATACTCGCCGCCAGCCCCGGGTTGCAGTTCGCGCAGATGACGGAAAATGGAGGGCGTGAGAATGTAGCGACCGACCACACCCATGTTCGAAGGTGCCTGTGCAGGTTGCGGTTTCTCGACGATGCCATGCAGCTTCAGCAGCCGTTCAGCTACCGGCGAGCCTTCGACAATGCCATAGGCACTGCTTTGCTCAATTGGTATCGCTTCAACGCCGATGATGCTGCTGCCGTAGTGATCATGCAGTTCAGTCATTTGCTGCATCACCGGCTTTTTTGCATCAAGCATATCGTCGGCCAGTATCACCGCAAAGGGCTCATCATGAACCAGCCGTTCCGCGCACAATACTGCATGACCGAGCCCCAGTGCTTCAGCCTGCCGAACATAAAAACACTGTACATGATCCGGTTTGATCTCGCGAATGACTTGCAACAGATGCTCTTTATGCCGCATGGCCAGTTCGGCCTCAAGCTCGTAGGCTTTGTCGAAGTGATCCTCAATCGCGCGCTTGTTGCGCCCGGTGACGAAGATCATCTCGGTAATGCCCGCGGCGATGGCTTCCTCAACCGCATACTGAATCAGCGGCTTATCGACCACCGGCAGCATTTCCTTCGGACTGGCCTTGGTCGCAGGAAGAAATCGGGTGCCAAGTCCTGCAACGGGAAAGACAGCCTTGCTGATTTTTTTACGCATGCTCAGTTTGTCCGGGTGGATGCAGGTTCGTATAAATGCAGGAGAAGAATGACTGTACCTGCTGCAGCCATATCAAAACACCAGTCGAGCAGGGAGGCATTGCGGTAGGGCAGAAAGGATTGCAGACTTTCATCCAACAGACCAAGCAGTGACATGATCAGAAGGCTGATGAGCGACTGCCCACGGCGACTTGCTTTGATCGAGCGAAAACACAAGAAGGTCATAAACCCGTATGCCAGCAGGTGCAAAGTCTTGTCGCCAACGCCGGACGATAGTGCGCTGGCGCTGCCCGGAATGGCACCGAGAGCCACCATGGCGCCGAAGGAGCTCAACAGCATGACCATCCATGTCGGCCGCACGAATATCATCAGGCGCGACCATAGGCATCGCTCAGACGAACGATGTCGTCCTCGCCGAGATAGCTGCCTGACTGAACCTCGATCAGTTCAAGGGGAATTTTTCCCGGATTTTCCAGCGAGTGGATGACGCCAACGCCAATGAACGTGCTCTGATTTTCGGTCAGCAGATAATCTTTTTCGCCATCGATCACGCGAGCCGTACCCGAGACGACGATCCAGTGCTCAGCCCGATGATGATGCATTTGCAGCGACAGGCGTGCACCCGGATGGACGGTGATGCGTTTGACCTGAAAACGCGTGCCTTGCCCAATCGCGTCATAGCTGCCCCATGGCCGCTTGACTTGTTTATGCCAGGTGGCTTCGCTGCGTTCCCGGGTCAGCAACTTGCGCACCACTTTTCGGGTGTCTTGCGAATGCGCGCGGTCCATGACCAGCAGTGCATCGGGGGTGTCGATAATAATGGCGTCTTTCATGCCGATGGCAGCGATCAGCCGTGTTTCCGAATGCACCAGGCAATCGTCGCAGTCTTCGATAAGCGCATCGCCCCGCACCGAATTCCCCTGCGCATCATGTTCATTGATTTCCCACACCGACGACCATGATCCGATGTCGGACCATCCCGCATCCAGGGTCACCATGCCGGCGTTGCGGGTGGACTCCATCAGTGCATAGTCAATCGCAATATCCGGACATTCCGAATAAGCCCGTTCACCCAGCCGTAAAAAATCAGCGTCTTTCCTCATGGTCGCGACAGCATGTTCACAAGCCTGCAGCACCGCAGGAGCGTGCAGGGCGGCTTCGCTGATCAGCTGACTGCAGCGAAACAAGAACATGCCGCTGTTCCAGAAATAGCGCCCGCTGCTGACATAGTCTTGTGCCGTCGGCAAATCGGGTTTTTCGACAAAGCCGGCTAGCCGGCGTACGTGCTGGCTGAAAGCATCACCCGCATGCAAGTAGCCGTAACCAGTTTCGGGCGAATGCGGCTGTATGCCAAAAGTCATGAGCAAGCCCTCGGCCGCCGCTTCAGCGGCGGTGGTGACGGCATCGACAAAGGCATCGCTGTCCTCGATCAGATGGTCGCTGGGCAGAACCAGCATCAACGCATCCTTTTCCTGATTCTGCAGATACAGCGCAGCACTGATGATGGCGGGCGCTGTGCCGCGCCGGTGCGGCTCAAGGATCATAAGGGCGTCATCGATGCCGGTTTCGCGCAGCTGCTCGGCCACCAGAAAACGTGCATCTTCATGGGTGAGCAGTAGCGGGGGGCGCGTACCGGGACGGTTGCAGCGGCGTAGCGTTTGCTGCAGCAGACTGCTGTCGCCGTGCAGGCGCAGGAATTGTTTTGGATAACTCTCGCGCGACAATGGCCAGAGTCGTGTGCCGGAGCCACCGCAAAGAATGACGGGTATCAGAGGAAGGGCACTCATGGGGCTCAGTGGGTTGTTACATGCGTAAAGTAGGCACGGGTATACGCATGGACCAGCGGATCACTGGTGATCGACGCCGGATGGACCCATCGGTATTGCGCATGTTGTGATTGCGGGAGCATGAGCGCGACATCACCGGCCCAGAGGCGATGGGCGAGGGCGATGTAATGGGTGCCGCTACGCGCATGGCCACGGAAATTGTCCGGATAAAAATGCTGATACACCCCGGTGAAGACACTTTGTTCCATATCGAATGCCTGCCCGAGTTCGGCTAGCGTAATGCGGGCAAAGGCCTGTTCCAGTGTTTCATTTTTCTGAATGCGCCCACCCGGCACGAACCAGGAACTTTGAGCGGGCGGATTTTTTCGCCAGCCCAGCAGAACACGATGATCCTGGTCTTCGACCAGCAGATCGATAGCGACCAGCGGTGCGTTTTCAATCACCTGTTCAAAGACTTCGTCGGGCAGCAGGCGTGAACAGAGGTTCGTATCATGAGTGAGCGCATCGCTATTAATAGGCATTGGTATCCGTCCATCCCTTGAATGCAGTCCAGAGAATGATCTTCAGGTCCATCCGGAAAGACCAGTGCCGGATGTAGTGCAGATCAAGTGCGATACGGCGAGCCATTTTTTCCTGCGTATCCGTCTCGCCGCGACAGCCATTAATTTGCGCCCATCCGGTGATGCCGGGTTTGACGCGATGGCGCTGCATGTACATCATGAGTTTGTCTTTGTACAAATCATTGTGAACAAGGGCGTGCGGTCGCGGGCCGACGACCGACATCTCGCCTTTGAGTACATTCAGGAATTGCGGCAGCTCATCCAGACTGGTGCGACGCATGAAGCGTCCTATTTGTGTGACGCGCGGATCATCGCGGGTGGCCTGGGTGAGCTGCCCCTGACTTTCCTGATGTGGCTTCATGCTGCGGAATTTGTACACATCAAATCGTTTGCCATTCAGGCCAAGCCGCGGCTGTCGGAAAAACACGGGTCCGGGCGACGAGATCTTGATGGCGACGCCGAGTGCGACGAACAGGGGTAGCAGGAACATCAACACGGCCAGGGCAAAACTTCGGTCAAACAGGGCTTTGGCCAATCCGCGCAGTCCCATGCTGGCGGGATGATTCAGATCGATCATGGGTATGCCCAGAAGATCCCGGTTGCGATGACTGAGCACGCTCATGGTGTCGGTGTCAGGAACCCAGCGCAGATCAACAAGCATCTGACATAGCAGCGGCTGCAGCTGGTGCCAGCGCGACATGTCGGTAAAAGGGAGCGTGATCCAGACTTCGCTGATGCCGTGGCGGGTGATGGCTTCGCTGATTTGTTCTGCATGGCGCAAACGCTCTACATCGCCGTCGATCAGCAGGCTCTCATCGGGTTCGTGAACGGCAACCACACGAAAGGCAAACCGGCGTTGTTGCTGTAGGCGGCGATGAAGTGTCTGTGCTGTTTTTCCATAGCCGATCATGAGCACTCGCCTGAGGCGTTTGTTTTCAGATGACAGAGAAGCGGGTTTGCTGTGGCTGGTCTCGGCAGTGGCAGAGGGTGCCGTCAGTGATGAATTTTCCGCAGCAAGATTGTGCATGGTCGTGATGATTTTCCTGGTCGCGCAGTTCAGTCGGTTCCGGTCTGGCCAGCCGTTTTTTTGCGGCCGTGACGGAAGAATCGAATTGGACCGCAGATGAAAATCCCGAGTGCCATTTATTGTGTCGCCTCAAATACCTGTGGGTGCCAGAGTCGATAGGAAGCATCGATGATCGATGAACGCAATGCGTTATCATGCTTTCCATGAACGATAACGACGCGCTACGTATGTATGATCTGGTCGGCGGTGATGAGAAACTGCGCGAACTGGTCGATCGCTTTTATGACCTGATGGATCTGGAGTCAGGCTTTGCCGAGCTGCGCGCGATGCATCCGCCATCGCTCGACATCTCCCGGGACAAGCTGTATCACTTTCTTTCCGGCTGGACCGGTGGCCCCGATTTGTATACCCCGCGCTATGGACAAGCTTTTCTGCGCGCCCGGCATTTGCCATTCCCCATCGGTACGTCAGTGCGTGACCAGTGGCTGACGTGCATGCTGATGGCGATGCAGGATTTGGGTCTGGCGGAGGAAAAGCAGGACGTCTTGCTGCAGGCGTTTTTCAGGACAGCCGACTGGATGCGAAATCAGCCGAGCTGAACCTCTGCTGATTCGAAGTCGCTGCTAACTAACAGGCGCTACAGCAGTCCGTGAAAAGGAATGACCTGCACGAGGTCGCCTGCTTTCACGTCACCCTGATCATGATCCAGCAGGACCATGCAATTGGCTTCCGACATCGAACTGAGAATTCCCGAGCCTTGCGAACCCGTGATGTGCACACGCTGCAAGCCCTGTGTATCGGTGCGCAGTATGCCGCGCTGGTATTCAGTCCGACCGGGTTTTTTGCGCAAGTCCGCGCCGCTGGGTACAGTCACCGTCAGTGCCTCTGGTGGGCTGGCTCCCATCAGTTGGTAGAGCGCATCGCGCGCGAAAAAATAAAAACTGACCATGGTGGCGACCGGATTGCCGGGCAGACCCAGCAGTAAAGCGCTGTCAGTGCCACTGGTGATTTCTCCGAACGCCATCGGTCGGCCGGGGCGCATCGCGATCTTCCAGAACAGGACATCACCCAGACGCGCCATCATTTTTCGCGTGTAATCGGCATCACCGGCGGAGACACCACCGGAAGTGATGACGGCATCGGCGATGCTGCAGGCTCTGCGCAGCGCCGTTTCGAGCGCAGCCGGTTCATCTTTCACCACGCCCATGTCAATCGGTTCGCAACCCATGCGATTGAGCATACCGTGCAGTGTGTAGCTGTTGCTGTCGTAGACCGAGCCTTCATCCAGAGCCTCGCCGGGGGTGCGCAGTTCGTCACCGGTCGAGAAATATGCGACGCGCAGCTTGCGGTATACGTTGATTTTTCCAATCCCTAGTGAAGCAATCAGGCCCAGATCGGCGGGCGTCAGGATTTTTCCTTGCATGACAGCGGCGCTGCCCATGGCCAGATCTTCACCGGCCAGACGACGGTTGTCACCGGGTTGGACTTTACCGGGCGGCAGCGTGACTTTGGTATCGCTTGCTGACGAGGCAAGCTCATGGGGCATCACGGTGTCGCTGCCTTCGGGCATGACGGCACCTGTCATGACGCGAACACAGTCACCGCGCGGGACTGCGCCGTGAAAAGGTCGTCCTGCATAAGCGGCGCCGATCACGCGCAACGTCACCGCCTGATCTTCGATGACGCTACCGTGGAATGCAAAGCCATCCATCGCCGAATTGTCATGCGCTGGCACATTGATGAACGAGATCACGTCATCGGCGAGCACCCGACCGAGTGCCGCTTTGAGCGGCAGCGCTTCTGTTTCGGTGAGAGGGTGAACGAAACTGCGGATCATCTGGCGGGCCAGAGTGACCCGCAGATGGTCGCCGTCATAGCCCGGCAAGCGACTGGCAAGTTCGGACAGACGGGATGCGGTCACGATGTGGCTGATGCTGATGCCGACTATCCGCCGATATAGGACATTTCGACCTTACGTACAGGGCGCTCCAGTCCTTCGGTCTGCTGCGTGCGCAATTCAGAATAGCGATCTTCGCGCTGCGACCACAAGTGAGCGATGGCTGCGGTGATTTCCTCATCGCTGTGACCCTGGCGGACCAGAGCGCGCAGGTCATGCCCGCCGGTAGCGAACAGACAGGTGAACAATTTGCCTTCGGTCGACAGACGTGCGCGATTGCAATCGCTGCAAAAAGCCTGGGTGACACTGGAGATCACACCGACCTCGCCACTGCCATCCTGGTAGCGCCAGCGTTCGGCCGTCTCGCCGGTGTAGTTGGGCTCGATTTCTTCGAGTGGCATGGTGTCGTGGATCCGGCGAATCACTTCGGCAGAAGGAATGACTTCATCCATTTTCCAGCCATTGGATGCACCAACATCCATGTATTCGATAAAGCGCAAGATCACCGGTGAGCCTTTGAAGTGGCGTGCCATGGGCACGATCTCCTGATCATTGACGCCGCCTTTGACAACCATGTTGACCTTGATCGGGCCCAGTCCGACTTTTTGCGCGACCTCAATGCCATGCAAGACGTCCGCTACCGGAAAATCGACATCGTTCATGCGCTGGAAAGTCGCTTCGTCCAGTGAATCCAGCGAGACCGTGACGCGCTGCAGACCGGCGTCTTTCAGCGACTGCGCTTTTTTGGCAAGCAGCGACGCATTGGTCGTCATCGTCAGATCCAGCGGACGGCCGTCGGGCGTCTTCAGCACGGCCAGCATTTCAATCAGTTTTTCGATATTCTTGCGCAGCAGCGGCTCACCGCCGGTCAGTCGAATTTTTTCGACGCCATGCGCGACAAAAATCTTGGTCAACCGCGTGATCTCTTCAAAAGAGAGCAGCAGATTCTGCGGCAGGAATTCGTAGTTGTTGTCGAAAACTTCCTTGGGCATGCAGTACACGCAGCGGAAGTTGCAACGATCCGTCACCGAGATCCGGAGATCGCGCAAAGGGCGTGCCATGCGATCCGAAAGAAGACCGGTTGCGGGAGAGAGCGTCTCGGGAATGTGCGGTATCGCTTGCAGGTAGCGCAGGTCGGCAACGGGGATGATACGTTCTGTCATGGTGTTCCGATGCAGCGCGGTCCTGCAGTGCAGTCCCGGCCGTGATCTGAGTTTATTTCAACGGCAAATAAGATACCACGAGGCCGGTTATCGCACAGGCGAGAATGAGTCGCAGGGTGCCCACGTTGAAGCGCAGCAGGGCGATGGCTGCCAGTGTTGCGATGGCGATCGCTACCCAGTCCCACCGGGCAGTCGGTTCGGCCAGATGAAACACATGCCAGGCAAACAAAACCGTCAGACTGGCAATGACGCCGACGACCGCCGCCGTGATGGCGGTGAGCGGTGCGGTCAGGCGCAAATTATCGCGACTGGCTTCGACCAGCGGAGCGCCGGCGAGAATGAAAATAAACGATGGCAGAAAGGTGAAGAAAA
>JBILCO010000136.1:0-6095 GCA_044353075.1 Burkholderiaceae bacterium | reverse complement strand
AGCATTACAACAGAGGGCGGTCTCCGGCAACCGCTCAGGGCGTAGCTGAATCCTAAGATGTCAGGCGACAGTCTGGCTCACGCAATACGCCGCAATCGCTTCCAGCACTTCGGGACTCTCCCCGACCGCATCACTGACACGCACGATCAACGACGGAAACTGCGCGCGCAGGGACTCGATCATCGGCGGCAAATCGCGCAGTACATGGCCGCCCTGCCCGAGGAAGACGGGCACCACGCTGATCTCGGTGCAACCACGCTCGACCAGTTGTGACACTACTTCCGGCAGGCGCGGCTCCATCAATTCAAGAAAAGCCAGTTCAACCGCAGCGTCGGGCAGGCGCACTTGCGCAATCGCCTGCATTTTAAGGAAGGGCTGGGCCCAGCGCGGATCACGCGCGCCATGAGCAAACAGTACAAGGGCTTTTTTTGCGTTCATTAATGTCTCTCCACCCACCACAGCGCACCAATGGCGGCCAGCAGGAATAATGCACTCGGTGTAATCGCGGTCATGAAAGGCGGCCAGGTATTGAGCAAGCCAATGTGTGAAAACAAGCTATTGAGCAACTGGAACGACACACCAATCATGATGCCAATAAAAATTTTCAGCGACAAACCACCGCTGCGCGCCTGAAGATAAGCAAACGGCAGTGCCAGTGCCATCATCACAAACACGGCCAGCGGATACAACAGTTTGGTCCACAGCGCGATTTCGTAGCGGTCCGTGCGCTGGCGATTTTCTTCGAGATGACGGCTGAACACCATCAAGTCCAGCGCCGACATTTTATTCGGGTCAGTCACCAGAACGGCCATGATGTCCGGCGTGATTTCCGAAATCAGCGTACTGCTGTCGAGCTTGCGTTGCGAAATGAGCGTCGCAGGCTTGCTGTCATAAGGATCCGGATCCTGCGCAAACCGCATTTCCTTCACAGCCAACAGGCGCCACTGGTTATTGGTCAGAAAATGCCCCTCTTCTGCCGTGATCAGCGCCAGCATGTGCATCTGAAGATCGAATTCATACACACGAACCGAGCGCACCACGCCATCTGCTTCAACCTTGCCGGCGTTCAGGAATCGTGTGCCCACGACCTGCTTGCTGACCGGGTCACGCAGCACATCCTTGGCCCACAGACCGGAGCGAAACTCGGAGGAAATCGTCGCCCCCTGAATGCGGCGCTTGAAACTCTCCCGAAAGTCATTCGCACGAGGTGCCACAAACTCACCCAGCAGGAAGGTGAGCACTGCAAACACAATGGCGATCCGTGATAACAGGCCTATGGCACCCGACATAGACAGCGATGAAGCGCGCATCACGGTAAATTCAGAACGTGCGGCGAACTGCGCCATCACATAAATCGTACCGATCAGCGCGGCAATCGGCATGATCTGATACGCGTAATTCGGCAAGCCGAGCGAAATGTAAATAAATGCATGTTCGATCCGGTACCCGCCGCGTCCGACCGATTTGATCTCGCCCATCATGTCGAGAAAGGCGAACAGGGCGAGGAAAGCCACCAGTACGAAGGCAACGGAACGATAAATCTCGCCCGAAAAATAGCGCCGCAAAACGCTCATCGCGCCGCCCCCGAAGGCGACAGCACCAGCTTGCGCACCAGCGCCAGCCACACGGACGGATGCCAGCGCAAGTTGGTGTTATTCCGCCAGACGAACAGCAGGACGATCAGGACCAACGCAGCCAAATGCAAGGGCCACCATGACATCGCAAAGGAAGCCTTGCCCTGCGCGATCATTGCCTGCATGATGCTGTTGGCGTTGAAGTAGGTAATGGCCAGCAGCAGCGCAATCATCAGGTTCAGCGTCCGGCCGCGTCGGGGGTTCACAAAACCCAGCGGAATCGCCAGCAGCATTTGCATCAGGCAAGTGAGCGGCGAGGAAATACGAAACAGCAGTTCAGCCAGATTGCCCGGCGTTGCATTGGCGATCAGTTCGCTGGTGGGCAATGCACGGGCGGAGCGGTTTTCCGCGATCTCGTGCGAATTGCTGGATACGACGACCACATAACGCTCGAAATCCATGATGCGAAAATCCGGCGCACCCGGCATGCCTTCGTAGCGCCGTCCTTCGCGCAACTGCAGCAACTTGTCACCGCGATGGTCAATGATCACATTGCCCTCGCGCGCCACGACGACACTGTTCTCATCGTTCTGGTTCTGACTCAGAAAGACATTTCTCACGTTACTCGTGTCCGAAGACAGGCCTTCGACGAAAAACACCCGCGAGCCATTCGCCGATTCCTGAAACTTGCCCGGTGAAACCCGCGAAATGTCTTCCCGGTTGCGAAAGCGTTCTTTATATTCCGCCGACAGCTTGCCCGCCCAGGGCGTCAGCCAGAATGAGAGCACGGCGGTAAGTATCACCAGCGGCAAGCCGACTTGCATGATGGGGCGTATCCATTGCATTAGCGAGACGCCGGACGCAAACCAGACCACCATCTCGGAATCCTGATAGCTGCGCGCGACGACCATCAGCACCGCGATAAACGTGGTCAGCGAAATCAGTACAGGCAAATTGATCAGTGCTGCGAATCCTAGCAGCGCCGCCACATCAGCAGACGCGACCTTTCCTGCGGCGGCGTCGCCAAGGATGCGTATCAGCATGACGGAAATGACGATGGTGAACAGCGTCGTGAACACCGCACCCACAGCGCTGAGCAGTTCGCGGCGTATGGCGCGCTGAAAAATCATTCGGAGACTATATAATTGCGTGCATTAAAGGAGTGATCATGGACTTTAGCATAAAAGCTTTTAGTGCAAAAAACGCAATCGCCCAGCATAAAGCGGGGTGTATTGCTGTCGGCGTATTCGAAAACGGCAAGCTCTCTGCCGCTGCCAAATCGCTCGATGACAAAGGCGTACTGACCAGCGCCGTTAAAAGCGGCGACATCACCGGCAAGGCGGGCACCACGCTGCTGCTGCATCAAGCCACCGGTGGTGCGCGACGCGTTCTGCTGGTTGGGCTGGGCACCGAGGGTGAAGTCGCAGACCGGAACTTCATCGCAGCCGCACAAGCCACAGCGCGCGTGTTTGCAACGCTTGGCAGCAGCGACGCGCTGATTGCACTCCCCTTTGACGTGGTGCAGGGACGACATGCCGAATGGGCGCAACGCACGATCGTGCTGGCGCTGCGCGAGAGCATCTACCGGGCCGACGGCCTCAAGAGCAAAAAAGACGACAGCCGCTCCGGTGTGACCAAAGTAACGCTGGCCGTCGATGACAGCAGCCTGTCTTCCGCCCGTAAAACCCTGGCACAGAGCGTTGCGCTGGCCAACGGCATGGATCTTTCCAAAACGCTGGGCAATCTGCCGCCCAATATCTGCACCCCGACTTATCTGGCAACCACGGCCAAGCAGCTGGCGAAGGAATTCAAGCTGGGCGTGGAAGTCCTCGACCGCAAGCAACTCGAAGCACTGAAGATGGGCAGCTTCCTCGCAGTGACGCAGGGCAGCGATCAGCCACCCAAATTCATCATCCTCAGGCACATGGGCGGCAAGGCCAAAGAGGCGCCGGTGGTGCTGGTCGGCAAAGGTATCACCTTCGATACTGGCGGCATTTCGCTCAAGCCCGGCTCGGGCATGGATGAGATGAAGTACGACATGTGCGGTGCCGCATCGGTACTGGGCACTTTCCGCGCGATCGCGGAAATGGATCTGAACCTGAACGTGATCGGCGTCATTCCCACCTGCGAAAACATGCCATCCGGCCGTGCGACCCGACCTGGCGATATCGTCACGTCGATGTCCGGGCAAACCATCGAGATTCTCAACACCGATGCCGAAGGCCGCCTGATCCTCTGCGACGCTCTCACCTATGTCGAACGCTTCAAGCCCGCCTGTGTGGTCGACATCGCCACACTGACCGGTGCCTGCGTCACGGCACTCGGCCATCACAACACCGGACTGTTTACTCGGCATGACAGCACCCATGATGCGCTGGCTGATGAACTGCTCGCTGCAGGCAAATCCTCAAACGACACCGCCTGGCGCATGCCTATTGAAGAGGCGTACCAGGAGCAGCTCAAGTCCAATTTCGCCGACATCGCCAACATCGGCGGCCCGCCGGGCGGAAGCATCACCGCAGCCTGCTTCCTTGAGCGCTTCACCCGCAAGTACGCTTGGGCGCACCTGGACATTGCCGGTACGGCCTGGAAAAGCGGTGCTGCGAAAGGTGCAACCGGACGACCCGTGCCACTGTTGACGACTTTCCTGTTGGAGCGTGCGAAACGCTGATTCGCCAATGAAACTCGCCACATGGAATGTCAATTCCCTCAAAGTACGTCTGCCGCAGGTACTGCAATGGCTGGAATCCTCTCCGGTCGATGTGCTCTGCCTGCAGGAAACCAAGCTGACCGACGATAAATTTCCGGTCGCCGACATTGAGGCGGCCGGCTATCAGGTGGTGTTCACGGGCCAGAAAACCTACAACGGCGTAGCCATACTGTCGCGTCATCCGATCACGGAGGTCGTCAAGAACAATCCGCTTTTCGACGACGAACAGCAACGGATCATCAGCGCCACGATTGCGGGGATGCGTATTGTTTGCGCCTATGTACCGAACGGGCAGGCGGTGGACTCGGACAAATATGGGTACAAGCTGCGCTGGCTCGACGCGCTCATTCAGTGGCTGGATGAGGAACTCAAAAGATTTCCGTCGCTTGCGTTATTGGGGGATTACAACATCGCACCGGCCGATGCCGATGTTCACGATCCGGCCGCCTGGCTGGATCAGGTACTGGTATCCGTACCCGAGCGCGCGGCGTTTGAACGTTTGTGTGCATTACCCATGACGGATGCGTTCCGTATGTTCCCGCAGGCGGAGAAACTCTACAGCTGGTGGGATTACCGGCAAATGGCCTTCCGCAGAAACCGAGGGCTGCGTATTGATCACATTTTGCTGTCACCACCGCTGGCCGCGCGTTGTGTGGGCTGCGAGATCGACAAGCTGCCGAGAAAGTGGGAACAGCCCTCGGATCACACGCCTGTCATTGCCACGCTCAATGGCGATCTCTAAAAGCCGCAGTATTTATCGTGCGCGGTAATTCACCCTGAACTGACCAGATGCGGGCGGCAGTGGCAATGTATTGCCCGCCTGTTCTACATTGGCCTCGGCTTCGCGAGTGAAATCCAGCACGAGCATCAGCGCCAGCATCTGCTCGTGCTCTTCAGGTCGCAGGTTCCAGAATTCCAGTGCAGCTTGCTTGTCAAAAGGATTGATGTAGCGTTTTTCTTTGCGCAATTCGTAGTGCAGATGCGGCCCGGTAGAAAACCCGGTCGAACCTACGTAAGCGATCTGTTCTCCTCTCAGCACCTTCTTGCCGGGCACCAGATCAGGCGCAAAACCAGACAGGTGCGCATAGTAGGTTTCATACCCCTGACCATGGCTCAGTATCACCAGATTGCCATAGCCACCCATGGTGCTGGCGAAGACCACTTCGGCATCAGCAACCGCATGCACAGGCGTACCTGCAGGCGCCACAAAGTCGATGCCGATGTGCTGCCCCCGGTAGCTGAAGCTGCGTATCTTGAAACGGGGCTTCTTCTTGCCGTGAGCATGAGTGGCCACCTGTCGGCGAACCGTCGTCACGCTTTCACCCACACCGCGTGAAATGTTCACATGACGGGTGGGCGAATACCAGAGCATGCGTGCGTAATCGGTACCACTGGTCGTGCTGAAAAATGCACCTCGCTGATCGGGTCTTTCAAACCAGATGACACGATCCTTGACTTTTCCTCTGAGGGTGTCAATGAGCTCCACCGCTAGAACTTTCTCCAGCCCCCGTTCAGGCATTTTTTCCAACACGATGCGCAGCTGATGGGTTCCCGAAGCATCGAGCCCGACGATCATCCGACGCACCAGCAAACCCAGCTCCCAATGCAAGTGCATCGGTATCTTCTCGATGTGCTCGACCGGGAGAGTGTCAAGATCGTACGCAGGCAAACGGACTTCTGTGAGCGCCAACGACGACAGGGGCAATTCGAGACGACGGATGAGCGGTTTGTTCTCGTTCGCGGATTTGGACATGAATAAAGCAATGGGCTGATCGGCGGTTGACGCACGGCTCAGGACCGCAAGCGAATTC
>JBILCO010000066.1:0-8427 GCA_044353075.1 Burkholderiaceae bacterium | reverse complement strand
TGAAGACTTGTCGCGCTACGTGCTCTGACCAACTCGACTGACCATCACGTCCGTGGCCACCGTACCCAAAGTTCCGAAACCGCGCAATCCCGTCGCGATCGCAGCGCGCCAGCGTCTTGCAGGCCCTCACCGCAAAAGTAATGCAGCAAACCGGCAGCATCGAAAACGCGAACTGGTGCGCCTGCTGATGCGAAAAAACGAAGACGAATAATCGCTCTGTCTTTCCCTCTCAGCGCTTCTGCCAACAAACCCATGGCCAGGCTGGCGGCTTTTTGTGGGAGGTCCCGGGAGCTTCTTATGGCCTCGGCGGGACACCGCCTGCGCCAGCAGGCGCTGTCGGCGAGCTCTGTGCCGGCATTCTCAAGCGCTCCGGCGGCAATGCCATGCCACTTCCCGGGTTTCCGCTACTGCCCTGAGTCATTACGCCCTGTGTATTCGTCGTGCCCGTCGAATTGATGCCCTGCCCCCCACTGCTGTTGGGACCAGGACTCACGACTGCAGGCACATTGGCCTGTGGTGTGATTGTCGATGATGAGGTGACCGGTTGAGCGGTGGCGGCACTCTCTTGCGCCGCAAAACCCGGCAGGCTGAGTTCGCGTTCCGCACCTTGATCCGAGACCACCACTGTTTTATTCAGAATTTGTTTTATTTTCAAACCCGGCACAATCTCGCTGTTAACGCTGAGCGCGCGCGACGGTTTGCCCTCAACCGCGATGATGGCCACACTATCGAACGCACGTCCTGAATGCACGACGCCCCGCAATTGCACATTGGCCATGGCGGTGCCCTCCGATCCCCCGCCAAACAGATTCGCAGCCGCGCTGACCGGTATCTGCGCATGGTCGGTTTTCACGGGAGACGACACAGCTCGCGGCGCAGGTGCCGTCCATTGCGGAATCCAGTAAGCCAGCGTTGCCGCCAGCGCAAGAAACAGCAGAAATGACAGAAGGGCGGGTAAGCGTGTCATGGCAAACAGCATTCGTAGTGCATCAACTCAGCGGACCAACTGATTGATTTCAATAATCGGCATCAACACAGCGAGCACGATCAGCAGCACCACGATGCCCATCGCCAGAATCAGCACTGGCTCCAGCAAGCCCGCCATCGTGAGCGCACGTCGCTCCAGATCCTGTTCCTGCATTTGCGCAGCGCGATTGAGCATCGCCGGCAGCTCACCCGTCACTTCACCAGCGCGAATCATGTGAATCAGCATCGGGGGGAAATGCGGATGCGCCGACAAGGCACGCGCCAGACCCACGCCTTCGCGCACACTGGCGGTGGCCGCTTCCACCTGCGCGCGCAGAGCGACATTGGACAAGGTATCGCGGCTGGTCTGTAAGGCACGCAGTATCGGCACACCCGAGCTGATCGTAATCGCCAGCGTGCTCGCAAAGCGGGAGGTATTCAGACTGCGCTCGAAGCGTCCGTAAACCGGCGCGCCCAGCTTCCAGGTATCCCAGCGCATTTTCAGTGCCGGATCGCGCAAGGCCCGGCGCGCGCCCAGAGCGGCGATGAACAGCAACAATGCCAGCAGCCAGCCCCAATGACGCACGAAATCCGACAAGGCCAGCATGGCAATGGTCAGAAACGGCAACTGCTGCCGCGTGTTGGCAAAGACGGCGACAATTTGTGGCACAACATAGGTCAGCAGAAAAATGACGATCGCAAAGGCAACGGCGGTGACGATGGCCGGATAAGTAAACGCCAGCCGCACCTTCTGCACCAGCGCATTACGTCGCTCCACAAAATCGGCCAGTCGCGACAGCACACCGGATAACTGCCCGATATGTTCGCCGGAAGCGACCAGTGCGCGATAAATATCGGCGAAGTCCCGCGGATGCTGCGCCATCGCATCCGACAGCGATGCACCGCCCATGACTTCCGAGCGTATTGCGGCAATCAGGTCGCGCATATAGGGCCGCTCAGCCTGCTCAAGCAAGGCAGTGAACGCCTGCTCCAGTGGCAAGCGCGCTTCCAGCAAGGAGGCGAGCTGGCGCGTGAACAAGGCTAGCTCCACGGTAGACAAGCGATCGCCGAAATAGCGCTGAAAGCCCTGGCCACCCACTTCCGCCTGACCCGTGATGACGTCCATGCCCAGAGCCACCAGACCACGCGCGCGCAAATCGCTGCGTGCTGCACGCGGATTATCCGCATTGATCACGCCCTTGCTGGTGGTCCCTGCAAGATCAATCGCTTCATAGCGATAGGCTGGCATGCTCAGTGCCCCCTCATTCTTTGGTGACGCGCAATAACTCGGCTTCAGTGGTCGTGCCATCCTGTAGCCAGCGCTCACCATCGTCGCGCATGCTCTTCATGCCATTCTGCTGCGCACTGATGCGTATATCCGCTTCGGAAGCACGGTTGTGGATTTGCTCCCGAATGGCATCCGTCGTCAGCAGCAATTCATAAATACCGACGCGGCCGTGATAACCGGTGTTGCCGCATCTATCGCAACCCACATCATGCCAGCGCTGCCCGTCGAACTTTCGACAATGCGGGCAGAGTTTGCGCACCAGTCGTTGCGCAGCGACACCGATGAGTGATGACGACAAAAGAAAGGGCTCGATACCCATGTCCAGCAAGCGCGTGACCGCCGCCGCTGCATCATTGGTGTGCAAGGTAGCGAGCACCAGATGCCCGGTCAGCGAGGCCTGTACGGCAATCTGTGCCGTTTCCAGATCGCGGATTTCACCAATCATGATCACATCCGGGTCTTGTCGCAGGATGGCACGCAGGGCTTTTGCAAACGTCATGTCGATACGGGCATTGACTTGCGTTTGTCCGACGCCAGCCAATTCGTATTCAATCGGATCTTCGACGGTCAGTATGTTGGTCGCTACCGCATTGAGTCGGGTCAGCGCTGCATAGAGTGTGGTGGTCTTGCCCGAACCTGTGGGGCCCGTCACCAGCACGATGCCGTGCGGCTGGCTAATCAACTGATCGAACTGCGTCTGCGTGGTCGGACTCATGCCTAACTGCTGCAGATCGAGACGACCACCCTCCTTATCCAGCAATCGCAGTACCGCGCGCTCGCCATGTCCGGTGGGCAGCGTGGAGACGCGCACATCCACCGGCTTACCGCCCACACGCAAGGTGATACGTCCATCCTGTGGCAACCGCTTTTCGGCAATATCGAGTTGCGACATGATTTTCACGCGCGAGATCAGTGCTGCATGAATGGCTTTTTTCGGTCGAACGATATCGCGTAGCCGCCCATCAATACGAAAACGTACTATCGAGATCTGTTCGAAGGGTTCGATATGGATATCGGAAGCACCTTCGCGCAAGGCCTGCGTCAACAGTGCGTTAATCATGCGTATAACCGGTGCATCATCGGCGGACTCGAGCAAATCTTCAATCGCCGGCATTTCCTGCATCAACCGCGCGAGATCCAGATCCGCCTCGACTTCATCGACCACTTGCGCAGCATCGCCGCCGGATCCCGCGTAAGCACGCGCAATCGCCGTTTCGAGTTGTTCGCGTGATAGCGCATTCAAGCGCACACGGCCAAAACGCCGACTGACTTCGGCCACCGCAGAAGGTGCAGTGGCATCCGACAGCCAGATATCCACGGCGTCATCCGTCGCCTGCGCAAGCAAACCAAAATCTCGCGCAAAACTAAAGGGCAATAAACGCGGGTCATGCATAAGGGTCATGATTTTTCTGTCTGCCTTTCTCTTAACGCTGATCAATCACTGGCGGTTCGACAGGAAAAATCTCGGAAGGTGCCGGCAGCGGTGGGTTCGTCGATGGCATGACGGACGGATCATCGCTACGCCGCAACAGTGCACCGCCGACCGGCCTTCCATCCAGCAGCGGTGGCAGCAATGGTGTCTCGATGCGCGGCAGCAGCGCATTCGGTTCCGGCTGTATCGCAAACTGCGTGTTGCGAATGTAGTCATAGCGATCGCTGGCAACAGCGACCGTGTGCTCGTCCGTCCGGACCACGGTCGGACGCAAGAACACCATCAAATTGGTTTTTCCGCGACGGCGCGACTGATAACGAAACAGATAACCAATGATGGGTATGCTGCCTAAACCCGGCACTCTTTCGACACTGTCATTCACGGTGTCTTCAATCAGACCGCCCAGCACAATGATCTGCCCATCATCGACCAGCACGTTGGTGTCAATCGAGCGCTTGCTGGTAATGAGCCCCGAGGTCGTTGATTGCTGAATGTTCGATGTCTCCTGATAAATCGCCATTTTTACAGTGCCACCTTCGGAGATTTGCGGCCGCACACGCAGCGACAGGCCGATATCACGACGTTCGATGGTCTGAAACGGATTGACACCCGCTGTGCCGCCCGAAGCGGGCGTGGTGAATTGACCCGTGATGAAAGGTACGTTCTGACCGACGATGATGCGCGCCTCTTCATTGTCGAGCGTGATCAGATTGGGCATCGAGAGAATATTCGCCTTGACATCGCGCTCGAGCGCGCGGGCCAACAGCCCCAAACCTAATTGTCCGTCACGCTGTCTGAACAAACCTGCGGTCAGTCCGTTACCTGGTGGCAGTGGTGTTTGGTTCGGCCCGAGCAAGGAGGCTGCCTGTGTCACCAGATTGTTACCCTCACTCGAAAAACCGGTGAGCATGCCGATGCGATAGCTGCTGCTTCCATTGCCGGAAAGCGCAGCCCACTGGATGCCCAGCTCTGCTGCCTTGTCGGCACTGACTTCGACGATCAGTGATTCGACGTACACCTGAGCACGCCGGGCATCAAGCTGATCAATAATGCCGCGCAGATTGCGATAGATCCGCTCATTGGCCGTGATGATGAGCGTGTTGGTGGTCGGATCAGCCTGAATGAATCCGCCAGCACCACCGATCGGCAGAGGATCTTGCTGCGGTACAGTGGATGCGGGCGGCGCTTGCAAGCCACCCGTTTGCGTGGCACTTGCTGACTGCGCCGGTGTCTGCAAGGCGGTCGGCGAGATCACGCCCGCTGTCGAAGCGCCGGACTCGCCCGCAACCACGGCACGTAACACTTGTGCCAGACGCGTCGCTTCGGCATTACGCAAATACACGACATGGACATTGCCCGGCAATGCGGTAGGTTGATCGAGTTTTGCAATCAGCGTACGCGCCAGCCGTGCACGCGCCGCCGTCGGTGCGCGAATGATGATGGCATTGGTGCGCGTATCCGCCAACAGCATCACGCGCCCCGGATCGACGGTACCCGGGGCAGTGCCGGGGTCCAGCAGTCGATTGACGGTGACGGTCAGATCGATCGCAATGGCATGTTCAAGGCGGATCACATCCAGTTCGCCGATCGCCGGCGTGTCGAGCGATGCGATGATGCGCGACAAACGCTTCAGGTTATCCGCATAGTCGGTAATGATCAGGGTGTTATTGGTGGGATCAGCGCTGATGGTGTTGTTCGCCGAAATCAGGGGCCGTAGCACTGCCACCACTCCGGTGGCGGATTCATGATTCAGACGAAAAATCTGAGTAGCAATCTGATCGCCGCGCAATTTACCGGTCTGCACCGGGGCGGCCTGTATCTTTGCATCCGCCTCAGGAAGCACTTTCACATAATCGGGTGTACGCACCACTGCATAACCTTGCAGGCGCAGCACCGATGTCAGCATTTGAAACGCCTGCGTTTTAGTGACTGGTTTTTCCGACACCAGATTGATCGTGCCTTTGACGCGCGGGTCGATGATGAAGGTGTTGCCGGTATAGTGCCCGATAGCGCGGACCACGGACTCGATATCGGCACCCACAAAATTCAGCGTCGCCTGATTGCTGGCTGGATCCTGCGCCTGTGCGGGCGGTGATGCGACACAAACAAAAACCACAAACACGGCACACAGCAGCAGTGTGCGCTGGCGGCACACGTGGCGCGCGGCCAGTGTGTGCACTTTGTCGGTGGTGATAGAGCAGGGTGTGATAGTCGTCATTTGAATTCAAGCGCGATGATGTTCCGGTTCCCTACCTGACGTCGCTGCCCGAGCAGATTAAGCAGAATCGCCAGTCGCTGTTCCTGTCCTTCCTGTGCCCAGGCCTGACCTGAAAATTGCAGACGTCCATCAACAAGCAAGCCATTACCCTGCAATTGCAGTGATCCTGATAGCGTGCTTAGTCTCAGTTGTGCGCGTACGCCGCGCCAGTCAACTTGCAACTGATAGGCGCCCAGTGGCTTGACCGGGGATAAGGCTGATGCAATTTCTGTCATGTCGAGCTGCATACGCCCTTCAATCGTCAGACGAGCGAGCGAGTGTGAGCGTCTCCCATGACAAGCGCATGCGACCCGAGGGTTGGATGGTATTGAGCGGCGCACCCAGTGCGGTGAGCCGGTCTGCCGACAGCATCAGTGCGGAGGGCGTCAGTTGCCAGCGATTCCAGCCTCCGTGCAGCTTGGCAGGCTGACTCAGCGCGTCACTGTTCTCGATATGTATATCGACGTGACCCAGCAGCACTGCCGGTGACAGTCGCCATTGAAAGCGGCCGGGCAACAAAGGCACGATCGGGGTACGGCGATCGTTCGCGTTGAACGCGCCGAGAAACGCCGAACCACGCCAGATGCTGCCTACAGCATCACCCAGCGAGAGGCGTCCGCCCGTCTGCTGCTCGATCACGGGCGCCAGCCATGCAGCCGGCAGCGTTGCAATAACGGTGATGAGCATGACCAGCAAAGCGGCAACGATCCAGACCACCGCTCTCATGAAGGTCGCTGCAGGGATAGCGTTGCATCGACACGATCAAGACGTTCACGCGCTGCGACCGTGGCTTCGATGACGAACAGTTGCTGCTCGCGCTGCACCTTTTGCAGCCACCCGATCAGCGCGGTAAAGGACACATCGGAAAAATTCAGCGTCACTGTATTGTCTGCCATTGTGATTTGCTGCGCCTTCAGGCCCGACGCCGTCAGCAAATGCTCCAGCACTTGCCGCGACAAAGGCTGAGCGGCAGGCAGGGCCGCCGGCAACTCGGCCAACTCTTTTGCGAGCGCCTGCAATTGCGCGGACTGCGCCTGCAGTTCGGGTAACTGTTGCTGCATTTTTTTTCGCGTGCTGAGCGCGGGATCGATCAGCGACCACCAGATCAGCAACACTGCAAGCAAGGTGGCACCAATCAGCAGCACACGACGTTCGCGCAGTGTGCGGCTTTTCCAGGCCGCTGCGATGTGCTGATACTGACCCGGTAATTGTTTCATCGTGCGCTGCGTATCTGCCAGACATTTGCGCCACCCTGTGCTTCGCTGGCGTGAACCGCCAGCAAGCGTTCGGCAAAGGACGACTGCGCAGATTCGAGCGAGGGCTTGACGTCGGGTTTGAAACGCACTTCCAGCATCTGGTCGCGATAGGCCAGGCCTGCGATCGCCTGCGTGCTGGCGCCGGGTGATGCTGGCGTTTGATTTTGTGTTTGGTTTTGCGTTTGTATTTTGATTGATGCGTTCGCCCAGACGTCACCGAATACTGCTGCCAGCGCCAGAAAATCATCCGGCAAAACTTCACCCGCCTGCCGGCGCGACAGGGCTATTTTTTTCTGCATTTGTGCCAGCGGATCAGGCACGGCTGTCTCGTTGGGAAACGTGCGCTGGTAGATAGTGACCATGGACTGCTGCAAATCAGTCGCCTGGCTCTGTAATCGCCAGCTGTCGATTTGCAAAGCAGCGATATTCAAGACCAGCAGCAGCAAAGCCAGTCGCAAGGGCCATCGCCAGCGCTGCCAGTTGATGCCGGTCGCCTCAGGCTCACTCACGCCGGACATCAGGTCGGGGCCGGCGTCGGCAGCTGCCTCGATCAAGCTTGCCCAGTTCAGCTCATGCAACACACCAAGTCTTACCGGATACCGGCCCGAAGCCAGCGCCGACTCAAACTCGCTGATAAAATCATGAGGAAGGGACAGGTCGACTGCACGCTCGCCCGCCATCGTGGCCACCAGTTGCAGTACCTGATCAGGCAGGTTGGCATCATCGACATTGGTCAACGGCAGCCCGATGCCTTCATCGTCGCGGTAACGAATCACCAGCTCCATCGCATCACCATTGACCATCAGAGCAGCAGCGAGATGATCCGTTTGCAGTGGCAAACACAGCTGCACGGGCAAGGCACGTAGACGACCGAATCCGGACGCACGAAGCGGGTTCGTCCATCCCAATAACCAGTCTCGCTGGATGACCGCAACCAGCCGCCGGCCCGCTGCTTCTTTACCCGCTGCGATCACGCACTCGGATACATCCCCAATAAGCTGGTCTTCCACCAGTGCCGGCAGTACCAAATGCAAACGATGGGCGGGCAAAGGCGGCACCGCCACACGCAGCAGCGTGACATCACTGGCAGCAACCAGCAGTACGACGGTATGTGCTGCCGCCAGTTCACGACGAGCCAGCGCAAGCGATGTCATACCCGTCTGCAGCAGTCTGCCTCGCGCAGCGATGGCATAGGGCAACGCAAAATCGTCGACGTTCTGTGTTTTGT
>JBILCO010000065.1:0-8437 GCA_044353075.1 Burkholderiaceae bacterium | reverse complement strand
CGATGGCGGCTTCCAGCGAAAACGTGTCTCAGTCGGCGATCACGAATGCGGTGCTGGCGCTGGAGAAAGCACTGGGCGTGCGACTTTTCTACCGTCTGGCGCAAGGCGTGTCGCTGACGCCGGAGGGCCAGGATTTTTTTCTGCAGGCCTGCCACATCCTGGATTCGGTACGTGATGCAACGCACAAGCCACGCTTTCTTGCCCGTCAGTTGCGCGGCAAAGTCAAGATGGCAGCATCCTATACCGTGCTGGGCTACCTGCTGCCAGACCTCCTCGCGCGGTTTCGCGCCAGCTATCCGGAAGTAGAAATCGATTTGCGCGATATGGACCGCGCAAGCATTGAACAGGCGGTGCTGAACCGGGAGGTTGATCTGGGCGTGGCGATTCTTTCCAATATTCGCAAGCCCGAGCGTTTCGGTCATGCGGTGATGGTGCGTTCGCGCCGACAGCTCTGGGTCGCACCCGATCACCCGCTGGCAAAAATGCCGTCGCCTTCGCTAAAAGATATTGCACAACATCCGTACATCATGGTGACCGCTGACGAGGCAGAGGAATCCACGCTGGCTTACTGGAAATCACGCCGAATCAAACCCAATATTGTGTTTCGCACCATGTCGATTGAGGCCGTGCGGGGTCTGGTCGCGCATGGATTTGGCGTGACGGCGCTATCGGATATGGTGTTCCGCCCCTGGTCGCTCGAGGGCAAGCGTATCGAAGCACGACCTATCCTCGATCTCGTACCGCCGATGGAAGTCGGTGCGCTCTGGCATCCCGATGTCAGGATGAACACGCATGCGGAAGCATTGCAGCAGTTTTTGCTGCATGCCTATGGGCAGTGATGACTTTCCTGATCTTTCTGTAACAAGCGGTAAACGCATGACGTCACCCTGCACCTGACGCGCAATCATTGCCATGTCGGGTCAGTTGCCGCACAGCTGTCTGTGCGGATGCTCCCCGGTAACCAACCCAGGCAAAGGTGACCTATGAAACAGCACACATTCAGTTGGTTAATCATGGCGGGACTGCTTTCCAGCAGTCTGGCCCATGCCGATCACCATCAACGGGGTGAGGGCATGCACAGCGAAGGCCTGCACCACGACGAAGGTATGCGCGGCGATGTAATGCAGGGCAGCCGGATTCCTCCCATGTTCGGACAGTTTGACAAGAACAACGATGGTCGCGTGAGCCGCGACGAAGCGCGCGAAGGCGCAGACCGCATGTTCGGCGAGATCGATACGGACAAAGATGGTTTTATCTCCACCGCAGAAATGCAAGCGCATCATCGTGCGATGCGTGAAAAATTTCGGCAAAGCATACGCGACACCTGGAAGAAAGCCGATGCCGATGGTGACGGGGCACTAAGTCGCGCCGAAGTGGATGCTGCAAAAATGCCGCGACTAATGCGTGATTTCGACAAGCTGGACAAAAACAAGGATGGAAAACTGAGTCAGGAAGAAATGGCCGCAGCACCGCGCCCAGGACCCCGACCTGCACCGCAGCCGTAAGCATTGAGAGGCTTTTTGTTAGAGCCTCGTACTGATTGGTTTGAACCCCGCGCCAACCTCCGGCGCGTTGCGGACCCCGTCAATGATGCGGGTCCGCTTTTTTATGCGCCATCACCGCGGCCACTGCCTCGGTGCGTGCTGCGCGTATCGCTTGCGCAATGGCCTCTGCCGGCTTGTCGGGATGGCTGGCCGTGACCCGGCCTGCGATTTGTCCTCCAGGCACCGACTGCGCAGCAGCGAGCACTGCTTGCAGAAAAGCCGCCTGCGGAAACGGACGATCTTCGAATCCTGTACGGCCACGATGATCGCATTCACTGGCGATCAATAACTCGTTGAAGCGCGCAGGCTTGCGGAATGCATCGCAACGCTCGAGCATTTTCACCAGGGTATCGGCGCGCATCTCGAACGCACGCCCGACATTGCCATGCTCACGCGCTGTCATCACGGCCAGATCGCGTATATCGCCGGGAATTTTCAGACGCTGACACATCGCGTCGACCAGAGTCACGCTGCGCGCTTCATGGGCGATATGTTTGGGCCAGTGTTCAGGCGAGGTCGTTCCCTTGCCCAAGTCATGAACGAGTGCCGCAAAACGGACAGCGAGCGACGCCTCGCGACGGGCGGCGGTGTCGATCACCATCATTACATGGACCAGCGTATCGATTTCAGGATGATGCACAGCCGACTGCGGCACGCCATCCAGTGCTGCAATCTCCGGCAGAATCCGCACCAGCGCACCCGCCTCATGCAACACGCGGAACATGCATGAAGGCTTGGCTTCCATCATTCCGCGCGAAAGCTCCTGCCAGACGCGTTCGGACACCAGTGCATCGACCTCGCCGGAAGCGACCATCTGCTGCATCAGCGACAGTGTTTCGGGCGCGACTGAAAAGTCAGTGAAGCGGGCAGCAAAACGTGCAACGCGCAGGATGCGCACCGGATCTTCAGCAAACGCGGGGGACACATGCCGGAAGACGCGCGCCTGCAGATCAGCGCGTCCGCCATAGGGATCAATCAGTGCGCCGTCCGCCGCCTGTGCCATCGCATTGATGGTCAGATCGCGTCGCGACAAATCCTGCTCGAGTGTGACATCCGGCGCTGCGTGAAAACTGAAACCGGTATAGCCGGGTGCAGTTTTACGTTCAGTGCGCGCGAGCGCATATTCCTCGTGCGTGTCCGGATGCAGAAAAACCGGGAAGTCCTTGCCGACCGGAAGAAAACCCTGTGCACGCATCTGATCAGGCGTGCTGCCCACCACCACATAGTCGCGATCCTTGACGGGCAAACCCAGCAAGGCATCGCGCACTGCGCCGCCGACCACATAGGTTTTCATGGCACCGGCCATTCGTCAGCGAGGTGACAGGTAATGCGGCGCCACGGCTTCCAGAGGCGTCGGATGCCAGTCGGGCGGCACAGAGTACTGGCCACTGGCGACATTGTCGGACTTCATCGAATCAAGATTATCGCGACTCATGATCGGACCACCGGGCACGTGCTCCAGCAGGAAGGCCTGCAATCGCGCCAGTGGCGCAGGCAATGAAATCACGGGTCGCGCATGGCCGGCATAGACACCGGCCAGCCGGACCAACTCACCCAAACTGTAAACCTGCGGACCGATCAGTTCATAGGTCTTGCCGACACTGTGCGGATCGTCGAGTGCAGCCACGAAAGCTTGCGCGACATCACCGACAAACACCGGCTGAAATTTAGCGCTGGCGCCCCCAAGCACCATCACCGGCAACACGGCCTGCATGCGCGCAAAAACATTCAGAAACTGATCTTCGGGTCCGAAGACCACCGACGGACGAAATGACGTGACCTGAAGCCCCGGCGCAGTTTGCATTCGCTGTTCGCCGGCCGCTTTGGAACGCAGATACATCGACGGTGCATCGCTGGCAGCACCGAGCGCGCTCATGTGCAGACAGCGTTTCACGCCGTGCCGGATACATGCCTGCGCAATGCGTGCTGGCAGTGCAACATGCGCACGCTCGAATTGCGGCCCCCAGGGATGACCTGACTTTGAATGCAGCACGCCGACCAGATTGATCACGGCATCGGCTTGTGCAATCAGACGGTTCAGCGCGGCGGCGTCATGGATATCCGCCTCGACGATACGCACCGTCGGCAGGACCATCAAATGACGCGCACGCTGCAGACGGCGCGTGGGAACGATGAGCTGATGGCCCGCAGCAGCAAGACGCGCAACGATGTGCGATCCGATAAATCCGGTACCACCCATGACGAGAACGGTTGGATAGCGCATGGTGGTCAGGGCAGGTCGCCCAGCTCGGCAAGATTGGCGTCGCGCGGCGTTACCATGCCCAGCCGTGTTTTCATCGACTGAGGTTTGTTTTCAAACAGGGCGGCATACCAGGTGGTATTGGCCATCACATTTTTTACATACACCCGTGTTTCGGTAAACGGAATTGTTTCAGCGAAAATCGCACCTTCGACGGGTTTGTCGAGCGTCGAACGCCACTGACGCGGACGGCCCGGTCCGGCATTGTAAGCCGCAGTGGCCAGCGTCTGCGAGCCACCCAGATTACCCAGCACCATGTTCAGGTACTGCGTCCCCAGCGTAATGTTGGTCTTGATGTCGTTCAGACTGCTGAGACTGAAACCGGCCATGCCGATTTTGCGGGCGACATAGGTCGCTGTCGTGGGCATGATCTGCATCAGACCCGATGCGCCAACGTGAGAACGTGCGGACCGAATGAAACGTGATTCCTGACGGATCAGCCCGTAGACCCAGGCTTTGTCGAGGCCGATAGGGCGTGTGGCCGCCTGCATGATGTCGTCGTAGGGCGTCGGATAACGCTGCGTCAGGTCGAGCTCGACCCTGGCACGATCAGCCGTCGTGACCATGCGGTCCAGTACTTCGCTGCGGCGCGCGAATTCAGCCGCAGCGAGTAATTGACGCTCGCTCATTTTGCGCAGCTGCCAGTTCCATTCGCGATTGCCTTCGAAGCGCAATTCCATATCGAAGAATTTCAGCGCATGGCGAAGGCCGGGGTTATTCGATGCCTCAGCGACTTCATCAGCCTTCGGTGGCTGCGGACGCGGCAGGGGTGCGACCTTGAGTCCCAGCTCTTCCATCGCGAGGATCCCGTAAAAATTATGCTGACCTGCTATCAGCTGAAAATATTTATGTGCTTCGTCGGTCGTGCCGGCAGCCAGCAGTGCACGTCCGCGCCAGTAAATCCAGGCAGGATCTTTCTGCAAATCGGCAGGCATGGTCTCAATCGCTCTGGACACCATGGACCAGTCAGCTTCGCGCAGGGCGGCGCGCGCACGCCACTGATAGCCCTCCTGTGACAAGAACGCTCCCCAGGTCTTGCGCCAGTACGGCGCCGCATCTCTGGACAAGGCCAGCGATGCAGGTAACGCGACCTGTGCCCAGGCAGCGGCGAGTTCTTCGCCGGACAAGCGGGTCTGAATGCGCTCAAGTGCTTGGGCAGCGCGGCCAACATCGGTGCGCGCAACGCGCCCGATAGCAATCACCAGCAATTCGCGTGCGGATCGTGAGCCGCTCGCGCCCTGATCAATGATGGTGTTGGGCTTGTCTATCGCTTGCACGAGCTGCTTCTCGTTCACATCCGTGAACGCGGCAATACGTCGCGCTGTACCGGGTACGCCAAATTCCACCGCCAGACGAATCTGCCGCCATAGATCGGCTTCGCTGAACTGCTTTTCGCGCTGCAGGCGACCGATCAGATCGACACAGCCTTCACCATACGCCTTCGGCTGGATCAGCAGCTCCTGCGCGGCTTTGACGACGTTTTCGCCTTTGACGATTTTCGAGGACAGCGCATAGCATTTGAGCTGGGTGTCGTCATTGAGCACAAACTGCGGATACTGCTCATCAAACAGGCGCCAGTCGCGCGCACGCCCGATCAGCAGTAGCCAGTCATTACGCAGTCGATCCCCAATGGCCGTTCCTTCATGTCGCGACAAAAAGCTGCGCACTTCCCCCTCGGGCGCAGAGGCCAGTCTCGGATAGAGCTTGTAGTATTCGATGTACGACTGCACCGGATAGTCGCCCAGACGCGCGGCGATCCGGCCGGCCTCACCCATATCGCCCCGCAACGCGGCTTCGCGCAAAGCGATGAAATCTGCATCGGCAGCATTGAGCGCAATCGGCACACGTTTTGCGGCATTAGCCGACAAAGGTGCGAGGGTCACCGCAACCGAAGCAGCACAAACAATTGATAAAGCGATCCAGCGTTTCGTTGTCATGCCAATCCCGGGTTTCTATTAATAAACAGCTTGTTTAGAATAGCATGCACTCACGAAACGAATCGATAGAGAAAGCGCCCTTGTCATTCATGAAAACCAGTCCGGCAAAAGCAGATCTGCGTAAAGAACTGATTGCAGCACGCAAGGGGATGACGGCTGATGTGAAAACGCAGGCTGACGCGCGCATTGCAACGCAACTATCCTCTTGGCTGGACGCACATCAAGTGCGGGTGCTCGGTGCCTACCTTCCGATGGCCGGTGAGCCCGATCTGTTGTCGCTGTGCGCAGCACTGCCGGGACGCGGCATTCAGGTGGCCATGCCTGTGGTTCTGGAAAAAAATCAGCCCTTGCGCTTTGTGCACTGGCAAGCAGGCGACGCGCTGGCACGCGATGCCAGCGGCACCATGGCACCCGCTGACCGGACGCACTTTGTGACACCGGATGCGATTCTCGCACCCTGCCTTGGCTTCACCGAGACGGGCCTGCGCCTAGGTTACGGCGGCGGTTATTTTGATCGCACACTGGCGCAAACACCCCGACCACTGTCGGTCGGGATTGCCTATGCGTTTACCAAAGTGGTCTTTGCTGCAGACATCTTCGACATTGCCCTCGATGTGATCCTGACGGACTGATCAGCGGCGGGTCAGGCGCTGCCAGATCGCGATGGTCGGCGCGGACTGATTCAACGTGTAAAAGTGCAAGCCCGGTGCGCCGCCAGTGATAAGGCGATCACACAACTGCGTGACGACGTCCAGCCCAAAGGCGCGGATGGATTCACTGTCATCCCCAAAGCTGGCGAGTTTGAGGCGAATCCAGCGCGGAATCTCGGCACCGCACATATCGGAAAAACGCATCAGCTGGGTGTAGTTAGTGATCGGCATGATGCCTGCGACCACCGGCACATCGACGCCGGCTTTGTGTGTTTCATCGACAAAGCGGAAATACGCATCCGGATTGTAGAAATACTGCGTGATCGCCGAATTGGCACCGGCTTTGATCTTGCCGATGAAGTGCTTCAAATCGTCTTGCGGCGAGCGCGCTTGCGGATGCATCTCGGGATAAGCCGCGGCTTCGATATGAAACCAGTCGCCGGTTTCGGCGCGAATGAATTCGATCAGTTCGCTGGCATGACTGAGTTCGCCGGAAAGGCCGCCAAAACCACTGGGGAGATCACCGCGCAGCGCGACCATCTGACGGATGCCATGCGACTTGTATTCATTGATGATCTCGCGCAGCTCGGCGCGGCTGCGGCCGATGCAGGACAGATGCGGCGCTGCCGAATGACCTTCGCGCTGGATCTCCAGCACGGTGTCGCGGGTACCCGCCTGCGTCGATCCGGCCGCGCCAAAGGTGACAGAAAAATATTCCGGTGCGAGCTCAGCGAGTCGCTTGCGCGCTGCACGCAGCTTTTCCGCACCCTCGGGTGTCTTGGGCGGGAAAAATTCCATACTTAAAGCGGTGGTAGTCATTGATCGAAGTATTTAATTGCGTATCAGGATTGCCGATAACAGCCAGGACAACAGGCTGTAGACGAAAGCGCCGAGCACAGCCGAACCAAATCCTGCCACCTGAAAACCGGTGACCAGATCCGCGACTGCCCAGAACATCAGACCATTGATGACGAACACGAACAAGCCAAGCGTCAGGAACGTGACGGGCAACGTGAGCAAAATCAGGATGGGACGAATCAGCGTGTTGACCAGGCCGAGGACCAGCGCGGCAGTCAAGGCCGTGGTGAAACTGTCGACCTGCACCGAATCGACCAGATGGGGCAGGGCAAAAATGGCGGCTGTGTTAATCAGCCAGAGAATCAGCAGGCGCATGTGTGGCGCGTGAGCGTTGTCGGTGAAGGAGACGCCTGCATCGCCGGACCTCGTGAGCCCGGCGATGCATCGTTGATGCAGATGTTAGTAGCGGTAGTGCTCAGGCTTGAACGGACCCATTGTGGTCACACCGATGTAGGACGCTTGCTCCTCGGTCAACTCGGTCAGCTGCGCATTCAATGTCTTGAGCTGCAGACGTGCGACTTTCTCGTCGAGGTGCTTGGGCAGGGTGTACACGCCAATTGGATACGCTTTCGTGTTGGTGAACAACTCGATTTGCGCAATCGTCTGGTTCGCAAACGACGAACTCATCACATACGACGGGTGACCTGTGCCGCAGCCCAGATTCACCAGACGACCCTCGGCCAGCAGGATGATGCGCTTGCCATCGGGGAAAATGACATGATCAACCTGAGGCTTGATGTTTTCCCATGCGTACTGCTTCAGCGCGACGACTTCGATTTCATTGTCGAAGTGACCGATGTTGCAAACGATGGCCTGGTCTTTCATCTTCTTCATGTGCTCGTGCGTGATCACATGGTAGTTACCCGTCGCGGTTACAAAAATGTCGGCGTGTTCGGCCGCATAGTCCATGGTCACGACGCGATAACCTTCCATCGCTGCCTGCAGTGCGCATATCGGATCGATTTCAGTCACCCAGACCTGAGCGGACAAAGCACGCAGTGCCTGTGCCGAACCCTTGCCCACATCGCCGTAACCGGCAACGACGGCGACTTTACCGGCGATCATGACGTCCGTTGCGCGCTTGATGGCATCCACCAGCGATTCGCGGCAGCCGTACAGATTGTCGAACTTGGACTTGGTAACCGAGTCATTGACGTTAATGGCGGGGAAAGCCAGCTTGCCTTCTTT
>JBILCO010000064.1:0-8533 GCA_044353075.1 Burkholderiaceae bacterium | reverse complement strand
ACGTCGCTGCTGGAGGCACATTTGTCGGTAGTTCGTGCAAGCCGTGACACAGCGACCGGCGAAGACGAATGGCAGGGCCTGGTCCGGCGCGCTCCTGAACAAATCCGGGAGCTGCTTTCGACGGAGGGTTATTTTTCTGCGAAAGTTCAATCCGAGACGTTCACCGCGGCTGAGCGTCATGTCGTCCGTTTTCATATTGATCCGGGCGAGCCGGTTCGCGTGAGCGAGGTCCGACTTGAGTTCACAGGCGATATCAATTCCGGAGGTGACCGTGAATCTGAACGGCTGACGATATTGCGAAATCAATGGACACTCAAGCCTGGCCAGCGTTTTACCCAGACGGCATGGGAGGACGCCAAAACCAGGCTACTGAACAATTTACTGGAAAAATACTTTCCTGCAGCGCGAATCAGCGACAGTCTTGCCACCATCGATCCCGGCACCGGCAGTGCAAAACTACGAGTGACGATTGATTCCGGTCCGACTTTTACGCTCGGTCAACTCGATATTCATGGCCTGTCACGTTATTCGACGGAACTGATACAGCGCGTGAATCCGCTTCGCCTCGGTGAATCCTATCGACAGGAGCGTCTGTCGGAGTTGCAGTCGCGGCTGCTCGATACCGGTTACTTCCGCTCTGTTTTCGTGACCATTGATGCCGATCCTCAGCAGGCACACAGTGCGCCGGTGCGCGTGGAGCTCAGCGAAAACCCTGCCAAACGCCTGAGCGTGGGCATGGGTGCGTCCACCGATGTGGGCGCACGATTGCAAGTGAAATGGCTGAATCGACATTTTCTCGGCGAAGACTGGCGACTGGAATCCATAGTGCGCGCCGATCGGCTCAGCCAGCTGGCCCAATCCGAACTCTATTTTCAGCCGATGCAAAAAGACTGGCTGGCTGGCAAACTTGAGGGCTGGATTCCAAGTCTTGCCGTTGGGCTCGAGCGCACCACATTGACAGGCGTGGAAACGGAACGACTGCGTCATAGCATTCGCCTGTCTACACCGTCGCGAGTCAATGAGCGCGTACTCTCGCTGTCCTTGCTGGCCGACCGTCGCACGATACCGGGCATCGAGACTCGTACTCGTGAGGCTCTGATCGCCGGCTATGCCTGGACGCGCCGCCACTTCGACCAGCCATTAGCCCCTACCCGCGGCTATTCTGCTGGCATTGATCTGTCTGCAGGTTTTGGTGGGCAGTTCCATGAAGATCGCATTGCACGCGTGTTGTTGAGCGGCGTGTGGATCAGACCGCTGCACGCCCGATGGACTGCCGTCGCACGCCTGCAGGCAGGGCAGATCAGCGGTGCGCGCGAAGACAGCGTGCCCGAGGATTTGCTGTTTCGTACAGGCGGCGACCAGACCGTACGCGGTTATGGCTACGGCAGACTGGGCGTACCGCGCAACAACGCCATCGTTGGTGGCAACGTGATGTCTGTCATCAGCACCGAACTGATTTACCGTCTCACACCCGCATGGGGCGTCGGACTTTTTCATGACGCCGGCGATGCCGCACTCTCCTGGCAAGAATTCCGATGGCGTCGCGGTATTGGCATGGGCGCTCGCTGGCGCAGCCCGATTGGTGCGCTCAATATTGATATCGCACGCGGGCTGGATCAGGGTGAAACGCGTTTGCATTTCTCAGTCGGCTATGGCTTCTGAGAGCGCTGACATGAGCACGCACGCCGCGATCGTTCGCTGGCGACGCGTTGCATTGTCGGTGTTTTTTTTCTTGTTGCTCGTGCTGGGACTGATGGTCTGGCTAGTCGGTACCGGCGGTGGCGCCCGCATGTCATTTCATCTGCTCGCACTGATGACCGGAGGGAAGATACAAGCGGATGATGTTCGTGGCAGCCTTGCCAGTCAGTTGGAAATCGCTCGCCTGAACATAGCATGGGGGGATGATCGCATCACGATCCGCGAGCTGAAACTGCAATGGCAGCCCGAGGCGCTGCGCCACCGCTTATTTCTCGTCAACGATCTTCACCTGGACCAACTGACACTCCTGCAGTCACAGCAAACGGATACCGGGCCACGACGTCAACCCAACTCCTTGGCACTGCCTTTTCAGGTCACCCTTGATCGTTTGCGTATCGATCACCTCAGTATTCAGAAAGATCATCAAGAGCAGTTAGCCATGACAGGCTTGCATGTGCGCTGGTGCTTTGATGGACAGGCGCACACGCTGAACTTGCCGTCGGCACAACTGACTCAGCTGGCCGGCCGGCAAACGGAGGGTCATCTAAGCGCCAATCTGCATCTTCAGGCTGTTCAACCGTTTGCCCTCCAGAGTGAAATGACATTGGAGGGTGAACAAGACGAATGGCAGTTGCAGGGCAAGGGGAACATGAGCGGCGTACTGACCGACATCTCATCCAGGATCAACGTGCAGTTTGGTCGCTCTTCATCACAGATGAGGCTCGCGGGACAGATCCGGCTGCAGCCGTTCTCCGATCAGATTCTCCGGGCAGCAGAGCTGAAGGCCCAACAACTGGACCTTGCCGTTATCAGGTCTGATTGGCCGCAAACACGTATAGATGCCCAGGTATTTCTGAAGCCGCATCAGCAGGGAAAATTCGCCCTCCGAAATACCTTGCCCGGCACACTCGACAAAGCACGCTTGCCCATAACGCAGGCAAGCGGCAGCTTTCGTTGGCGAGATGAGTACCTCGTCATTGAAGACCTCAATGTCAATCACAATACGCTCCGGGCAAACCTGCAAAGACAACACGGACAATGGCAGGTATCAGTCACTGCGCAAGGCTTGAACCTTGCAACCATTGATAGTCGTCTGCGTGCCACACATCTTCAGGGTCAGGCGCACATAACGCAAGAGCCAAAGCAAACCCAGCTAAACATCGCTTTATCGGAACCTCTGAAAAAAAAATCGCTGCATCTTCGTGTTGAGGCCTCACTGCAGGATTCGTTACTGAAAATTTCTACTGCCAGATTATCGCTCGGTAATGCCGTTGCCAATGTCACGGGTCAGGCGGTGCTGTCCGGTTTGCAGCCATTCGATTTGCATGCTCGGGTGCAGCGCTTGCGTCTGTCCGACTTTGGAAAATTTGATCCGCTGCCCGACATCTTGCTGACGGGTCAGCTTGATTTGAAAGGAAAGCGCGAACCAACATGGCAGATGGCGCTGGATTTTTTAGTTACCGACAGCAGGATAGGCCGGCACGCTTTCGATGGTGAAGGCAAAGTGCAGTTCGACGGCCAGTCGCTCGATATGCAGCGGCTCCGGCTACGCGCAGGCGACAATTCACTGCAGGCCCATGGCACGCTAAAAGGCGAGCAAGGTGAATTAAACCTGATACTCAACGCGCCCCGGCTGTCGCAATTAGGGGCATCACTGGCTGGACAACTGAATCTCACCACCCAGGTAAAAGGTAGTCTGGCAAAGCCTGCGCTAACGATGCAATGGCATGCGCACGATCTTGTCTTGGCAGGGCAATGGTCGGTACGCGACGCGCGAGGCCGACTGAAAATCGGGAGGGCGATCTCGTCACCGCTTTTGCTGGAGACAGAACTACGACATGCAGTGCTTGCCGGTACAGCCTTGTCATTATTACGCATTGATCTGACGGGGCAAGCAGCCGCACACAAGCTATTCGTCACGCTGGCCAGTGGCGCCCACCGTTTGCAATTCTCGGCCAGCGGCGGAATCGACACACTCAGTACGCACGGCACCTGGCGCGGGCAACTTCTGCGAGCGAGTGTATCGGGCGATATCAATGCCACCCTTGAACGCAGCGCAGCCGTTGAATGGTCCGACAAGCACCTGCAGATTCGCGATCTTCAAATCGCAGGTGATATCGGTCGTCTCGTCATCCACCATTTCCATCAAGACTCGCAACAAATCATCAGTCGAGGGCATGTTGAAGGATTACATATCGGTCGCCTGGCTGCTGCCACCGGAATGATCTCGTTCGCACAAAGCGATTTGCAACTAGCCGGTGACTGGAATCTACAGTCAGCACGGCAAGATCTCCGGAATACGGATGGCCTGATCACGTTGCGTCGCACACGCGGCGATTTGCGACTTTCGGCACCGCAGATCATGCCGTTGCAGTTACAACAACTGGAAGCGCGGTTACAGATTAATGCAGGACGTTTGTCCGTGCAACTGGACGCCCGCGGCGATCAGTTGGGTCGTCTGCATTTCGCCGGGGGCACCCAACTCGGACGCCACCCCTCGGCGTCCCAGGCAGACGCGCCGGTTGAAGGTGTGCTTAGAGCCAGCCTGCCGGAATTGACATTTCTCGTGCCACTGATCTCGCCGGCGCTGATGACAGCGGGACATCTTGACGCCCGGATTTCGATAGCAGGCAGCTTGTCTTCACCCTCACTGGCCGGCACGATCTCGGGCAAGCAGTTACAGATGCGCTGGATAGACAAAGGACTGCATCTGAACGACGGCGTGCTGCACGCAGATTTCAACGGCGATCTGATCCAAATCCGTGAACTGAGTTTTACCGGCAGCAGCAACAGTGAAGGCAGGATGTCAATCAACGGTCCTGTTCGCTTCAGCGATGGCCGTTTTCTGTCCGATCTGCAGTGGCGGGCTGCGCAGTTTTCTTTGCTGAATCGTCGTGACCGGCAGCTTTCTCTTTCAGGTAGCGGACAATTACAAACCGGTAAACGCAGCATACAACTGCGCGGCGATCTGATGGTCGATCGCGGCCTCATCGATCTGGGCCCGGAGGATGTGCCGCAGTTGTCCGATGATGTGGTCGTCCTCAACGCCACGCCGAAAGCGACTGAAAAGCCGCTGATAGGTATTGATCTCCGTGTCGAATTGGGCGAAAAATTATCGGTACGCGGTCGTGGCATTGATGCGCGTATTGGCGGTAACTTGCGCATCAAAAGCGTACCAGGTGAAGCATTGTCAGCGCGCGGACTGCTACAGGTCACACGTGGCACTTACATTGCGTATGGCCGGGAGCTTGTCATAGAGCGGGGCTTGCTGCGATTCGATGGGCCGCCAGGCAATCCTTCAATCAACATACGCGCTATGCGGCGCGGGACGGCAGTCGAACCCGGCGTGATGATCACCGGCAGAGTGCTTGCTCCTCGTATCCAACTGGTGTCCGAACCTCAGGTGCCGGACACAGAAAAGCTGTCCTGGCTGGTGCTGGGGCAAGGCTTGTCAGGAACAACCGATAAACAAGCAGGTGTCTTGCAGGAAGCTGCCGCCTCATTACTCACACAAAGCGCAGCAGCGGGTATTCAGTCGCAACTTGCAGGCAGCCTCGGTTTGGACACCATGACCGTTTCGCGCCATCCGGACAATGTTCAGCAACGCATCATTACACTGGGCAAGCGCCTATCGTCCCGTCTGTATGTGAGCTATCAACAAGGCTTGCAGGCCGCCGGGGCGGTCATTCTGCTGCGCTATACGCTCTCGCCGCGAGTCACTATTGAAGCCGAGACAGGAACGCGCAGCGTTTTCTCACTTTTTTACAACTTCAGCTTCGACTGAGGCTGACCTTACATCCGCTGGCGAATCCAAGCGTATATCGGATAGTGACTCTGCTAATGAACCTGCAGACGAATCATCTGCCTAATCCACAGTTTGTTGACGATAGGCGCTTTTTCTTTTTTGGAGAAATAAAATGAATTTCATTATCTGGATCGTGATCGGTGGCATTTTGGGATGGATTGCCAGCATGATCATGAGAACAAATGCGCAGCAGGGTTTACTGCTCAATGTGGTGGTCGGCATCATCGGCGCATTACTCGGCGGATGGCTGCTGGCCCCGCTGTTTGGCACCGGCACAATCAATCAGAATGATTTCAGTGTGGGATCTCTGGTGGTTTCGCTGCTGGGCGCGATTGTTTTGCTGGCTATTGTTAATCTTTTACGGCGCGGTACGCCTCGGTAGAGAAGCAACGGTTAGCTTGGGTGCGGCCGACAAAACGATTTTTCTGTGTGATCGCTCGGATGCGAGACAAGGTACGTGCAGAAGCAAGATCGCCCGGCGTATTTTATGACGTGGGGGCTATCATTGCACTGGCCCGCACCCAGCGATGGAAATCGTTTTCGTTGATGTTTGCAACGGCCAGCGCAGCTTCTTGCAAGCTAATGTTGCAGGTATAGGCATGGTGCGCAATCCGGGCTGCCTCGTCATACCCGATGTGAGGCACGAGCGCTGTTACCAGCATCAGCGAACGATCGACTTGCCGGGCAAGATTCTCTTGCAGGGGTACCAGGCCGCGCACGGCATGGGCTTCAAAGCCCGTCATGCCGTCAGCAAGCAAGCGCAGACTTTGCAGATGAGCGTGTGCGATCAGGGGCTTGCCGACATGCAGCTCAAAATTCGCCAGGGTCGTGGATGACGTGATTGCCACATCATTGGCCGCGACCTGGCAGCAGGCCATCATCAGCGCCTCGGATTGGGTCGGGTTGACCTTGCCGGGCATGATCGAACTTCCCGGTTCGTTCTCGGGCAAACGAATTTCAGCGAGGCCGCATCGGGGACCCGAAGCCATCCAGCGCAGGTCATTGGCAATTTTGATCAGTGCACAAGCCAGGGTTTTCAGCGCGGCGTGTGATTGATAAAGCGCCTCATGAGAAGCAAGGGCGGCAAATTTATTCTCTGCGCTGACAAACGTCAGACCACCGGACCTGGATAATTCTGATGCAACACGCGCCCCGAATTCAGTATGCGTATTCAAACCCGTGCCCACTGCGGTACCGCCAATGGCAAGGGACAAGATCTCAGGCAACGTCGCATTGATCGATCTTTCGGCGATCATCAGCTGGGCACCATACCCGGAAAATTCCTGTCCCAAGGTCAACGGCGTGGCGTCCTGCAAGTGCGTGCGGCCAATCTTGATCAGCTGGCTGAATGCCTGTGCCTTGTACTCCAGCGCGCTTCGCAAGCGTTTCAGCGCCGGCAGCAAGCGCTGATCTGTCGCGTTTGCTATCGCCACATGCATCGCTGTGGGGAACACATCGTTGGATGACTGCCCCAGATTCACTTCATCGTTAGGATGCAGCAAGCGATCCTTGCCCAATCCACCACCCATCAGTGCAGATCCACGGTTGGCCAGTACCTCGTTCATATTCATATTCGTTTGCGTACCGCTGCCGGTTTGCCATACCGACAAAGGAAACTCTGTGAACCATTGCCCCGCAATGATTTCATCGGCCGCCTGAGTGATTGCGGATGCCTTTTGTAACGACAGCTTCCCTAGATCCCGATTGACGATCGCACAGGCTCGTTTTACTTTTGCCAGAGCGATGATCAGTGCTTCTGGCATGCGTTCAGTCGAAATAGAAAAATAGTGGAGAGAGCGCTGTGTCTGGGCTCCCCACCAATGCGCTGAATCGACCTCGATCGCGCCAAAGCTATCCCATTCGGTACGCGTGCTGCCTGTGGATTGATCTGGCGCAGATGAATTCAAGCCGGCATCCTTGTGAAAAATCCTTTGCTCAGGGATGCAGTTGTGCCCGAATGCGCAGAGCACTGGGCACTGCCTGACCTTCCCATTGACCGGGTATGAAACGCATGACCTGAAAATGCTGTCGGAGTTCCTGGACCATGGCCGCGCTCAATGTCGGCAAAGATTCCAGAAGCACCTGATCCACATCACCATAGGTATTAATCAGAAAAAGCAAATCAACGAATTGTGGCTCAACGCCCTGCAAGGACGCTGGTAATTCAGGATGAACATCCAACAGAACGATGGGACGCTGCGTAAGCATCGATGCAGGCAGGTAGCCAGTACCCGGTACATCATGGTAGCGAGAGACAAATGATTCGTGAGACTCACTGGGAGGCGGTGGATCATCTCCCCCTTTTATTTCTATGACCGAGTCGATCGGCGCGCTGAGCGCCTCGGTGACCAGAGAATCGTTGCGACCTGATGGGAGAAGGACTGCGATGATGGCAGGATCTCCAGCGCCATCGCGCAAACCGCCAAAAATTTTTCCGCCAATCATCAATGACCGGAATACCAGCACGCTGATAGTCACCGATACCAGAAGTACCCCCAGGCGCTCTACTATTCGTCGAGTTCCTGCCATGAGACACGTCGAGCAGTTGGTGTAGCACTGCCAGAGGCAGAGGTATTGATGACGCTGATACGGCCAGCATCATCAGTGATCAGGGACATCGCACGCTCGCCCACTTTGATGGTTCGGGCCCCTGCGGCCAGGGTCGAACTGAAGACTCGCGTTCCTACAACAGTTCGAAGTGTCGTCGGCACATACAGACCACTCTGATAGTCCAGCGTGTAAATCCAGCTTTGGGCAGCGGGACGGCAGATTTTGTCATCCGGCACATTGGTCACAACGCGAATCAAACCCAGCTGCTGATCCGGATCGATGCTTACTCGCTCACCTGGCGCATCAGATTGATCAAAGTCGAGATACCAGCCGACTTGCGTGGTCCAGTCCACCGGATCACCCTTGACGCTGCGCTCACCCGCTTGACCCGCCACGATACTGCGCGACGCCAGCAACCCACCATTGCGTACATCGCCGAAGCCCTCCCCGGTTAGCGTGTCTTTGATCGTGTAGAGCGAT
>JBILCO010000063.1:0-8535 GCA_044353075.1 Burkholderiaceae bacterium | reverse complement strand
GTTATCTCCGTTGACGTCTGCAGCGGCTAAATTCGCACCGTGCTGCAAGAGCCCCTGCGCGACACCCAGATGACCATCACCACAGGCAAACATCAGCGGCGTACTGCCAGCCTGGAACGTTGCTTCTAATGACGCATCGCAATCAATGAGACAGCGCGCCATCGCCTCAAGTCCATAAGTGGCCGCATAACTGAGTGGCGTCATCCCTTGAAGGATTGGCGGTGGGTGGGATGCATTGAGCAGTTCGGGAGCTTGCTGAAGTAATGCCCGCAGACCGGCTTCATCTCCCGCATCGATCAGCGCCTGCAACCGCTCCGGTGTCGCTGGGCCGGCATCGACTCGCCGCCGCTTAAATTCAGGCTGAGTCGAAGGTTCGATGTCTATACCCGCCTCCTCGGCCTCCGCGGGATGCCCCCGCTTCAAACCGCGCTCGGGTGACGCATCTTCTCGCCCTGCATCACCCTGCCCGGCGGGACGATTGCGCAGCGATGGCGACCCAGGGCGGGGGGGCGGAATTTGTGGCGGCACGGGAGGCGGATCTTGCGCGGGCGGGACAGACGGATTGAGGCCGGGGATAGACATAGCGAATGATTCCCATGGTTGTAAGCACAATGAAGACCGGGCAGCGCACGCTTGTGGCTGGTGTATTGATCCTATGTGTGAAACAACGCGCTGATGGGTTCCCGGATGACGGTGATTACGGGAAAAAAATGTGGGGCACTGACCGAAAGCGGATGACTGTCGCTCTGGCGACACGCGGGGCGGGGAATAACGAGGAAGCGACGTCGCAGCGTGTGCCGCGACGCCGTGTAAAACATCACCCCTTAACTGCAGGCTCCACAGCACGCAGACGAATATGCAATTCTTTCAACTGCTTCTCATCCACCTCGGATGGCGCCTGTGTCAACAAGCATTGCGCGCGCTGAGTTTTGGGGAAGGCGATCACGTCGCGAATGGATTCGGCACCTGTCATCATGGTGACGATACGATCGAGGCCGAAAGCTAAACCACCGTGCGGAGGCGCGCCATACTGAAGCGCGTCAAGCAAGAAGCCGAATTTGAGTCGCGCTTCTTCTTCGCCGATGTTGAGCGCGGTGAAGACTTTGCTTTGCACATCAGCACGGTGAATACGCACTGATCCACCACCGAGCTCCCAGCCATTCAAGACCATGTCATAGGCTTGCGCAATGGCCTTGCCGGGATCCGTGCTGATGAAATCTTCATGACCCGCTTTGGGCGCGGTGAACGGATGATGCAGCGCATTCCAGCGGTTTGCGTCTTCATCGAATTCAAACATCGGGAAGTCCACCACCCACAGCGGACGCCAGGCTTCTTCGAACAAGCCGTTCTTGCGACCGAAATCGCTGTGACCAATTTTGACGCGCAGCGCGCCGATGGCATCGTTGACGACTTTGGCTTTGTCGGCGCCGAAGAAAATCAGGTCGCCATCCTGCGCACCGGTGCGCTCGAGGATCTGCGCGAGGGCCACGTCATGAATATTTTTGACGATCGGTGACTGCAGACCATCGCGGCCTTTGGCTTTTTCATTGACCTTGATGTAGGCGAGACCCTTCGCGCCATAAATGGCGACGAACTGGGTGTACGCGTCGATTTCGGAACGTGGCATGCCACCGTTTTCGTTCGCACCACCAGGTACGCGCAGACCGACCACGCGACCGCCTTCCATATTCGCAGCGCCCGAGAAGACTTTGAAGTCCACGTCTTTCATCACATCGGTCAGCTCGGTGAACTCGAGCTTCACGCGCATGTCGGGTTTGTCGGAGCCGTATTTCGCCATCGCGGTGGCGAAATCCATTACCGGGAAAGGATCGGGCAGATCGACGTTGAGTGTATTTTTGAAGGTCTTGCGAATCATGCCTTCGAACAGATCACGTATTTCCTGCTCGGACATGAACGAGGTTTCACAGTCGATCTGAGTGAATTCAGGCTGACGATCGGCGCGCAGGTCTTCGTCGCGGAAGCATTTGGTGATTTGATAGTAGCGATCGAAGTTCGACACCATCAGCAATTGCTTGAACAGCTGCGGCGACTGGGGCAGGGCAAAGAAATGGCCGGCATTCACGCGTGAAGGCACGAGATAATCGCGTGCGCCTTCGGGTGTGGATTTGGTGAGCATCGGTGTTTCGATGTCGATGAAACCATGCTCATCCAAAAACTTGCGCACTTCCATCGTGACCTTGTAGCGCAGACGCAGGTTGTGCTGCATCTGCGGACGACGCAAGTCCAGTACCCGGTGCGTGAGACGCGTGGTCTCGGAGAGATTGTCGTCGTCCAGCTGGAACGGTGGCGTGACTGAAGGATTGAGCACTTCGAGTTCATGACACAGTACCTCGATCTTGCCGGAGGTGAGGTTGGCATTGTCGGTGCCATCAGGGCGTGCGCGGACCAGGCCGGTGATGCGCAAACAAAATTCGTTACGCACGGACTCGGCCGCTTTGAACATGTCGGCGCGATCCGGATCGCAGACAACTTGCACCAGACCTTCACGGTCGCGCAGGTCGATGAAGATGACCCCACCGTGGTCGCGGCGGCGGTGTACCCAGCCGCACAGGCTGACGGTCTGGCCCATCAGTGTCTCGTTGGTCAGGCCACAATAGTGTGTTCGCATTGACATCTTGTTCGGTCTCGCTTCTGTCTTGTTTGGGTGATTAATTAATGTTGGGCTGTTTCAGTCACGGCAGCAGTGCGCGCGGGAGTCAAGGGCTTGGTGCCGGGCGGGGGCGGTGCCACGACGCCCATGGAAACGATGTACTTGAGCGCTTCATCAACACTCATGTTGAGTTCGATGGTGTCTTCTCTTTTAAGCATGAGAAAAAATCCGGAGGTGGGATTGGGCGTGGTCGGCACATACACGCTAACGTAATCCCCGCTCAGGTGATTTTTGACGTCACCACCGGGTACGCCGGTCTGGAAGGCGATGGTCCAAACGCCTTCGCGCGGATATTGCACCAGCAGCGCCTTGCGAAAGGCATTGCCGGAGGAGGAAAGCAAGGTATCGGAAACCTGCTTGACGCTGGAGTAAATCGAATTGACAACGGGAATACGCTTGAGCAGCAACTCCCACAGCATCAGCAGCCGGTTACCTACAAAATTGCGCGTCACCACACCGGTGATGAAAATAATAACCAGCGTGAGTATCGTGCCGACACCGGGCAGATTGAAGCCCAGCAGCAGCTCGGGGCGCCATTGCGGTGGCAAGAGCAGCAGGGACTGATCGAGAGTGCCGATAATGAGGTTGAGCACCCAGAGGGTGATCGCCAGCGGCACGAGGACCAGTAAACCGGTGATGAAGTATTTGCGCATGAATGCCTTGCCTAGCTTGCTGCAGGCGTTGGAGTTGTGGTGGCGGTTGTACTTGTGTTCGCTGAGGCCGGCGCACTGGTGGCAGATGCGGCGGGGGTCGCGGCGGCCGTCGCCGTGGCTATCGTGCCCGCGGCGGCCGGGGCTTCTGCGGCACCGTCACCCGCTTTGGCGGCAGGTGCAGCGCCGTTACGAAAATCGGTCACATACCAGCCACTGCCCTTGAGCTGAAAACCGGCGGCAGTAACCTGCTTGCGGAATTCAGGTTTACCGCAAGATTCGCAGTCGGTCAGCGGCGCGGCAGACATGCTTTGCAGTACATCTTTGGCGAAGCCGCATGCTTCGCAGCGATAAGCGTAAATCGGCATAGTTGCTCCCTCCCTGCAAAATTTCGAAAACCTTGAATTATAAGGGGTTTCCGGGTGGTCTCACCGGCCGACATCTGCGTATCAGGCCACTTGAGCCGGCTTTTCGGATTGCGGCAGCAGGGAACCGGCAATCATGGCCAGAAAGGCAACCAGCAGGCCGACGAGTTGTGGGGGCCAGATCGATTCACTCCCAAATACTTCCATCAGCAGCCAACTACCCAGCCCGCCGATCACGGAGCACAAAGCGCCCAGGGTATTGGCGCGTTTCCAAAAAAGACCCATTACCAGCGGGATGAAGGCGCCAACCAGCGGCACCTTGTAGGAATTGCCGACCATTTCATAAATCGACATGCCTTGCGACACCAGCGCAAAGGTGGTGACAATTATGGTGAAGCAAACGACCACAATACGCGTAGTCAGCAGCAGCTCGCGATCCGACATCGGCCGGATTTCACGAATGATGTTTTCGGTGATCGTAATGCTGGGCGCCAGCAGCGTACCGCTAGCGGTGGACATGATGGCAGACAGCAGCGCGCCGAAGAACAGGATCTGGGCCAGAATCGGTGTGTGGTTCAGGATGAGCGTGGGCAGAATCTTCTGCGGATCGTCGCTGATCAGCGAAGAAAACATCGCCGGATCGATCAGCTGCGCTGCGTACACCAGGAACATGGGAATGAACGCAATCACGAAATACAGTGAGCCACCCATCACTGCGCCAGTGGCGGCGACGTTTTCGGAGCGCGCAGACATGACCCGCTGAAAGACGTCCTGCTGTGGTATGGAGCCAAACATGATGGTGACCGCCGCGCCAACAAAGGCCAGTACAGCGGGCAGCGTGAGTTCAGGGAAAAAATCAAGCTTGCCGTTTGCGGCGGCATGCGCAATTACCACCTGCGCGCCACCGGCATCACCGGCGATTAGCCAGGCGATATACAACATGCCCGCAATAATGAGCGTCATCTGGAAAGAGTCAGTCAGCGCAACCGCCCACATGCCGCCAAAGAGTGTATAGGTCAGCACGATGGCGGCCCCGAGGACCATGCCGCCAGACAGGGAAATACCACCCTGAGTCAGTATATTGAACACCAGCCCCATGGCGGTAATCTGTGCCGACACCCAGCCAAGGTAAGAAATCACGATACAAAGCGACACCATGATCTCGACCGGCCGGTTATAACGCTGCTTGTAATAGTCGCCGATCGTCAGGAGATTCATCCTATACAGGCGCCTTGCGAAAAAAAGACCCACGAAGATCAGGCACAGCGATGCGCCGAAGGGGTCTTCAACCACACCGCCCATGCCATGCTCGGCAAAACGTGCGGGAATCCCCAGTACTGTCTCCGACCCGAACCAGGTCGCAAAGACTGTGGCAATGACCACGGGCATCGGCAGAGATCGCCCGGCATTGGCGTAATCGCCGGCAGTTTTTACACGCCGCGCCGCGTACAAGCCAAGGGCGACCGATATCAGCAGGTAGAGCCCGACAAAAGCCATCAAGGTATTCATGCCATCTCCGGTCGGCGCGGACGTTTCCGCAAAAAAACAGGCGGGATTATAGCGGCGAAGCGCTGATATCAGGGTGATATCGAAACGGCATCAGCCGATGGGTACTTTGCGAGGGATTGAGCCGGAGGCTCCGGACAGAACTACCCGAACTGCCCGGCGGATCAGGTGGTTGCTTGTACAAGGGGCCGTGCGGGCTTACAGCACGGCATGCCAGCGAAGCAGCAGCTGGACCACCAGCACGCCCAGTACGAGGCCACCGCCGAAATAGATCGCCACGCCCAGCAGCATATTGGTACGCCGCTGCTCGGCCAGCAGGCGCTGGAGCAAAACGCTGTTGTCTGAGGGCTGTTTCTGAGATTGCGCGGTCAGTGCCTGCTGCACCAGACGCGGCAGCTGCGGCAGGATTTGCGCGTAATGCGGCGCCTCGATTTTCAGACGCTCAACGAAACCACGCCAGCCGACCTGCTCTTTCATCCATCGCTCTAAAAAAGGCTTGGCGGTTTCCCACAGATCGAGATCCGGATCGAGCTGACGACCGAGACCTTCGATATTGAGCAGCGTTTTTTGCAAAAGCACGAGTTGCGGCTGCACTTCAACATTGAAGCGACGTGACGTCTGGAATAGTCGCAGCAACACTTGGCCAAACGAGATCTGCGACAAGGGTCGATCAAATATCGGTTCGCAGCAGGCGCGCACGGCAGCCTCGAGTTCATCGACGCGCGTATCTTTGGGCGCCCACCCAGATTCGATATGGGCTTGCGCAACGCGTTTGTAATCCCGCTGAAAAAACGCGAGAAAATTTTGTGACAAATAGTCTTTATCGAAATCCGTCAGCGTACCCACGATGCCAAAATCAAGCGCGATATAACGTCCAAAGGTTTCAGGTGCCGTAGACACCATGATGTTCCCGGGGTGCATGTCCGCATGAAAGAAGCCATCGCGGAATACCTGCGTAAAAAATATCTCTACACCGTCGCGCGAAAGTTTTTTCAGATCGACACCGGCTTCGATCAGGCGCGTGGTTTGTGAAATGGGGATGCCCCGCATGCGCTCCATGACAATGACGGATTCAGCACAGTAGTCCCAGAACATCTCAGGCACCATCAACAGCGGCGAACCGGCAAAGTTGCGCCGCAACTGGCTGGCGTTGGCTGCCTCACGCATCAGATCGAGTTCGTCATGAAGGTATTTGTCAAACTCGGCGACGACTTCGCGCGGCTTCAGACGCGGCCCGTCCGACCACCATTGCTCGACCCAGCCTGCGACGACACGCATGAGGGCGATATCCTTGTCCATCGCCTGATGCACGCCCGGCCGCAGGACTTTGACAGCAACCTCGGTGCCATTTTTAAGGACTGCAAAATGCACCTGCGCGACGGACGCGGACGCCACCGGCTCGCGCGAGAAGCTGGCAAACAACTGCTCCGGATGCTGACCCAGCGAGCGGGTAATTTCTGCAACGGCCAGATCGGAAGCGAAGGGGGGCACCTGATCCTGCAACAGCGCCAGTTCGTCCGCGACATCGGCGGGCAGTAAGTCGCGGCGCGTGGACAGCACCTGACCGAATTTAACGAAGATCGGGCCCAACTCTTCAAGCGCACGACGCAAACGTTCGCCGCGCGGTGCGCTCAGATCGCGCCAGAACAAGAGCGCTGACAGGAGCCGCAGATGGGGTGGTGTGCGGGCGCTGGACAAGATGATTTCATCGAGCCCGTAGCGCAGCGCTACGCGAGTGATTTTCAATACACGTGACAAGCGCGAAATCACCGGGCACTCCCTGCGCTAGTGCTTGTGCCTGAACCCGGGCTTGGACCTGTGCGTGTCTCAAGCAGGCCAATGCGCTTGCCGAGCCGTTCTACATCGTCGCGCAATGCGGCGACTTGCGCCGCGAAATCTTCGCCAGCTTTTCGATACAGCAGCGTGGGATTTTCTTCCAGCAGATATTCAGTGATCTGCTCGACCAGCTTGCGGCCACCGGAGCGAATACCTTTTACCGTCACGCGCGCAGCTTGTGCGATACGAACCGCGGCGATATCACCAACGAAGGGCGCGAGATCTTCTTCGGCTTCCCATTGCAGACCCTGCGCCACTTCAGAGATCGCTTTGGCCAGCTCAGCATCGCCACTCAGGCTGACGTAAGAAAACGCCCTGTCCATGTTCGAGAGAATCTGGGGCAGATCGGCAGGCTTGATGCGGATGGTCACATCAGGCCCAGTGCTGGTCGCTGTTTGCAGCAGACCATCCTGGGCGATTGCGAGCTCCAGCTGGAAGGTGCCGACCGCGATACACGCTGATTTGCCTGCATGCGCCAGCAAAACCTCGCGCAATGGCGGCTGGCGTGACAGCAGGTGATTGAGTGCGGCGGCGAGCGGGCGTTCGGGATTAACCATGGTCTTTCAAATTGGCAGGCATTTCAGCCTACAACTTCACGCCCACATGCAAGGCGGCGACGCCAGCGGTGAGATTGAAGTACTCGACACGGTCCAGCCCGGCGTCCTGCATCATGCCTTTGAGGGTTTCCTGATCCGGATGCATGCGTATCGATTCGGCGAGGTAACGGTAGCTGTCCGCATCGCTGGCGATCTTCTGCCCCAGCCAGGGCAGCACTTTAAATGAATACAGGTCGTAGGGCTTTTGCAACGGCGCGGCCACTTTCGAAAACTCCAGCACCAGCAGCTTGCCGCCCGGTTTGAGCACGCGGCGCATTTCGGCCAGCGCTGCGTCTTTGTGCGTCATGTTGCGCAGACCGAAGGCCACGGACACCCGGTCGAAATAGTTGTCGGGGAAAGGCAGCTTCTCGGCGTCGCAAATCAGGGTCGGCAGCAGCAGACCGTCGTTGATCATGCGGTCCCGACCCACGCGCAGCATGGATTCGTTGATGTCGGTATGCCAGACCTCGCCGGTCGGGCCGGCCTTTTTTGCAAACGCGCGCGCCAGATCGCCGGTGCCACCCGCCAGATCCAGCACCCGGAAACCGGGCCGTATACCGGCTTGCGCAACCGTAAAAGCTTTCCAGACCCGGTGCAGGCCCGCCGACATCAGGTCGTTCATCACATCGTATTTGGCAGCAACCGAATGAAAGACCTCGGCGACTTTGTGCGCCTTGTGTTCTTCAGGGACTTGCTGGTAGCCGAAATGGGTTTGGGTCATGGCGGGGCTCGTTGTGCGTGACCGACATTATACAAGCGAGGCTGCGGGGCTCAGGATGCCGTCGCGCTTGGGCCTGTTCAATCAGCATGAGTCGGATTAGCTGCAATTTGTAGTGGTGCTGCACCATTCGTTTTTGCGGCGCGAACAAATTTTAAAATGTGGCTACTAATGCTACGCCCCCCTTCTTTTA
>JBILCO010000114.1:0-6841 GCA_044353075.1 Burkholderiaceae bacterium | reverse complement strand
GCAAACGGTCGCGTACCGAATGAATCATCCAGACGATCAGAGGCAGCGGCAGCAGGGTCACCACGGTCAGCCAGGGATTGATTGTGAAAAGAATCACCGCCGTCATGAGCAACAACAAAACGTCGGTCGCGAAATCCAACGCATGCAATGACAGAAAAACACAAATACGATCGGATTCATTGCCGATACGCGCAATCAGATCGCCGGTACGTTTTGCGCCGAAATATTCGAGCGAGAGCGTCATCAGATGATCAAACGTCGCCGTGCGCAAATGCGCACCGATACGCTCGGATACCAACGCCAGCAGGTAGGTACGCCACCAGCCGAGACCCCAGGCGGTCAGTGCCGCCACGAGCAGACCGGACAGATAAAGCATCACATCATGGGTGTCGATCGCCGCACCCGTGTGCGTGGGGATCAGGATTTCGTCCATCAACGGCATGGACAGATAAGGCGGCACCAGGGTCGCCGCTGTCGCGGCCAGTGTCAGGAAAAATCCCAGCAGCAGCTGCAAGCGATACGGTTTTGCAAATCGCCAGAGACGGAACAGCACCCAGGTGGAGACCGGTTCCAGGAGCTCTCGATGGCAGACCGGACATTCCTCGCTCTGCTCGGGCAAAGGCGACTGACAGCTCGGGCAACGAGCTGCGGCCTCGTCCGTGGTCAGCGTCTGGCCGCTGCGGGTGATCTGCGCACGCTCGAATTGCTGCATCAGGCGTATCGCGCCGACCTCCTGCTCGAGTGTGAAGCGCCAGCGCGCAAGACAAGCTTGTGCATTATGCAAAGCCAGCGTCGCCACACCCGCATGATCGGTGTGATGCAGATTTAATTCGCTGGTCAGCGGCCAGCTGACCCACCCGTGTCCATCCGAATCGCTTATGATTCGGTCCGTCGTCAGCAAAACTCTGCTGGACGAAAATCGCAGGGCCGTATCAAGATCGGGCTCCATCGTGGCCAGCACCTGCTCTCCTGCAGTCAGAGGCGGCAGGGATCGGTCGGTCGAAGCGGGCTGGCTGTGATGCGCGGAGGCGCCGGTCTCGTTGGGGGACGGTAAACTGGAAGACATGAATGGAAGCGTTGGTTCTGCGATGTAGTCTGTGTATGTGTTTTAGCAGCGGTGCGGATTGTCGCGCAATCCGACCTCCTCGTCCAACGTATCCCTCATCTTACCCTTTTACGCCGTTTTGATTTGATATGACCCTATCCCCTTCCCCCGCTTCGATGCCCGAGGGCCCGCTCGAAATCGCCATTCTCCGCGTCACCTACCTGCGCGGCCCTAATATGTGGACCTACCGCTCAGTACTGGAAGCCTGGCTGGATCTGGGTGAGCTGGAAAACTGGCCCAGCAACAAGCAGCCCGGCTTCATCGATCGCCTGCTGACCGTCCTGCCTCAGGTGGCGGCTCACCATTGCAGCCCCGGCGTGGCCTACGGCTTCGAGCAGCGGCTGCGCGAAGGCACCTGGATGGGTCACATCCTTGAACACATCATCATCGAATTGCTGGAGCTGTCCGGCATGGAAGCCGGCTTTGGCCAGACCCGGGAAACCACCCGGTCCGGCACCTACCGCATGGTCTTCCGCGTGCCCGACGAGACCGTGGGTCGCACCGCACTGGCCTCGGGCCTGGCGCTCCTGCATGCGGTGATCAACCGCCAGCCCTTCGATATCGAGCCCGAGCTGGCGAAAATCCGCAAAGCCATTGATGAGCACTACCTCGGCCCGAGCACCGCACACATTGTGGCCAGTGCCAACCAGCGCAAAATTCCCCACATTCGCCTCAACAAAGGCAGCCTGGTCCAGCTCGGCTACGGCGCGCTGCAAAAACGGATCTGGACTGCCGAGACAGATCTGACCAGCGCGATTGCCGAGGGCATCGCCGCCAACAAGCACATGACCAAATCGCTGCTGAAAAGCTGCGGCATTCCAATTCCCGAAGGCGAGGTTGTTCACAGCGCAGCAGAGGCCTGGGAGGCAGCACAAGAGATCGGCTCGCCCGTCGTAGTCAAACCGCGCGATGGCAATCGCGGACGCGGCGTCATGCTGAATCTCTCAACGCGCGAAGAAATCGAAGCCGCCTTTGCGGTCGCACTGGCGGAAGACATTGATGTCATCGTCGAACGCTACATTATCGGACACGAACATCGGGTGCTGGTGGTGGGCGGTCAGGTTGTGGCCGTGGCGCGCGGTGAAAGTGCCTGGGTGACCGCGGATGGAAATTCGAACATCGATCAGCTGGTCGATGCACAAATCAACAGCGACCCGCGTCGTGGCAATGCCGACATTCATCCGCTGGAGACACTGCACCCGAAAACCAACAGCGTGATTCAGGCCAATCTGCAACGGCAGGGTTTGACACCGAATGACATCCCCGAGGCGGGCCGGCGTGTGCTGATCGCCGCGAATGGCAACCATGCGATTGAGTGCACGGATCGCATTCATCCGGATGTCGCTCATCTGTGTACGCTGGCGGCACGTGTCGTCGGGCTGGATATCGCCGGCATTGATCTGGTGTGTGCCGATATCAGCCAGCCACTTGAAACGCAGGGCGGTGCAGTCGTTGAAGTCAACGCCGGCCCCAGCCTGCTCATGCATTTGCGCCCTGCGGAAGGTGTACCGCAACCCGTAGGCAATGCCATCGTCGGACACTTGTTTCCCGAGGGTCAGCGCGGGCGCATTCCCATCGTCGGTATCTCCGGCAGCCTCGGCACAACGGCTGTAGCGCGAATGGTCGCTTGGCTGATGCAGCTCTCCGGCGTCCAGGTCGGTCTGGCCTGCCGCGAGGGCCTTTTTGTCGGGCCAAGGCGGCTTGAGACAGGCGATGCAGCGCACTGGGAATCGGGCCAGCGACTACTCATCAATCGCAATGTCGAAGCGGCCGTGTTCGAACACGATCCGATGACGCTGCTCACCGAAGGCCTGGCTTACGATCGCTGCTGGGTCGGTGTGGTCACCGACAGTCAGCCCGTACGCGGACTGGATGAGCAGCTGATGACTGGTCCGGAACATCGCTACAAAATTCTTCGTACTCAGGTCGATCTGGTGGTCGACACCGGTGTCGCCGTACTTAATGCCGCCGATGACACCGTACTCTCGATGCGCGAACTCTGCGACGGCGACGTGATTCTGTATGCCACCGATGCGCAGCATCCCGCGCTGATCGCGCACCGCGAGGCGGGCAAACGTATCGTGTTTCTGCAAGAAGGTCGCGTCGAGCGCGCAACAGGTGCTGCGATGTCCGATGGCTTTGATCTGCAAGCCGATCTCAGCCCTGCGGCACGTGCACTGCCAGCCGAGGTTTTGCTGCCTGCGCTTGCTGCCGCCTGGGCACTCGGCCTCGATGACGGAACGATACGTACGGGTCTGGCGACCTTTGCCACTGACGAAACACAAAAACTGGTGATTGCCTGAGCATGGACATCCTGCAAACACGGGCCCTGCGCGGGCCTAACCTCTGGAGCCGTTACACCGCGCTCGAAATTGAAGTGCAATGTGCCGCAACCGAACTCGGCCTGGAACAAATACCCGGCTTCGAAGAAACGTTGCGCAGCCTGTTTCCCGGTGTCGGCGAATTTCGCGACCCCGGCCATACCGGACCGCTGACGCTGGCCCATGTGCTGGAAGCGACCCTGCTTGCCCTGCAAGCGCAGGCGGGTTGTCCGGTGAGCTTCAGTCTGACCTCGGGCACACCCGTCGCGGGTGTGTTTCAGGTGGTGGTTGAATACAGCGAGGAAGATGTCGGTCGCTGCGCGCTGACCATGGCACAGCAGATCGTCGCGCACGCGTTGCAGCTCGCCACCGGACAAATCAGCGCCAATGCGTCAGCGCCCGATGTACCTGCAATGCTGGCAGCGTTGCGCGAGATGGATGAAGACAATCGTCTCGGTCCGAGCACCGGCTCCATCGTCACCGCTGCCGTTGCACGCGGCATACCATTTCGCCGAATGACCAGCGGCTCGCTGGTACAAATCGGCTGGGGCCATCGACAGCGGCGCATACAGGCTGCCGAAGTCGATTCCTCCAGCGCCGTCGCCGAGGCGATTGCGCAGGATAAGGACCTCACCAAACACCTGCTGCATGCGGCCGGTGTGCCGGTGCCTACCGGTGCCCCGGTAAAGTCAGTCGATGAAGCCTGGGAAGTCGCACAGCGCATTGGACTGCCGGTCGTGGTCAAACCACAAAACGGCAGCCAGGGCAAGGGCGTGACAGTCAATATCCACACCCGCGAGCAAATCGACAAAGCCTTCCATGCAGCGACCGGCAAGAGCCCGGTGCTGGTCGAAAAATTTTTCCCCGGCAGCGACTACCGTCTGCTGGTCGTTGGCAACAAGCTGATCGCCGCAGCGCGGCGCGATCCGCCGCAAGTCATTGGCGACGGCGAACATTCCGTCAGGCAGCTGGTGGAGATCGTCAACACCGATCCGCGTCGCAGTGACGGTCATGCCACCTCGCTGACCAAAATACGCTTTGACGATATCGCGATCGGCTGTCTGTCGGATCAGGACTTGCACCCCGATGCCGTGCCTGACAAAGGCCGGCGCGTCATCTTGCGCAATAACGCCAACCTCAGTACCGGTGGCACAGCAACCGATGTCACCGATGACGTGCATCCCGAAGTTGCCGCACGTGCCATCGATGCGGCGGCAATGGTGGGCCTGCACATTTGTGGCGTCGATGTGGTTTGCGAGAGCATCATGCGTCCGCTGGAAGAACAACATGGTGGCGTCGTTGAAGTCAATGCCGCACCGGGTTTGCGCATGCATTTGTCACCGTCCTATGGCAAGGGTCGCAATATCGGCGAGGCCGTCATGCAGCTGATGTTCGAGCCTGGCGACGATGGCCGGATTCCGGTGGTCGCAGTCACCGGCGTGAACGGTAAAACCACCACCACTCGCCTCATTACCCACGTGCTGGCCAACAGCGGTCTCTGCGTCGGCATGACCAACACCGATGGCGTGTTTGTCGATGGCCGCCAGACTGACAGCGGCGATTGCAGCGGGCCCAAGAGCGCGCGCAATGTCCTCTCGCATCCGCACGTGCAAGCGGCGGTGCTCGAAACAGCGCGCGGCGGTGTATTGCGCGAAGGCCTGGGATTCGACAAGTGCGCAGTCGCGGTCGTCACCAATGTGGGCGAAGGCGACCATCTCGGCATGAACCATGTGCATACGCCCGAGGACGTCTCGCGCGTCAAGCAGATCATTGTGCAGAACGTCGCACCCAACGGTTATGCAGTGCTCAACGCCAGTGATCCGCTGGTCGCCAGCATGGCACCGCACTGCCCCGGCAAAGTGATTTTCTTTGCGCAGAATGCGCAGCATCCGGTACTGATGACGAACCGTGCTCGTGGTAACCGTGTGGTTTTTGTCGATGATGGCGATGTTGTGATCGCCGAAGGCGCGCTACAGCAACGTCTGCGACTGGCCGATGTGCCATTAACCCAAGGCGGCCTGCTCGGCTTTCAGATCGAGAACACGCTGGCGGCCGTTGGCGCCTGCTGGGGACTGGGCATGGACTGGGAACACATCGTCAGTGGCATTACCAGCTTTCACAATGACAGCAAGAACGCCCCCGGCCGTTTCAATCTGATGCACTACCGTGAAGCCACCGTGGTCGCGGATTATGGACACAATCCGCACGCGATGCGCGCACTGGTTGCCGCCTTCGATGCCCTACCTGCGACGCAAGGGATGAAACGCACCGTCATCATCAGCGGCGCCGGTGACCGACGCGATGAAGATCTGCGAGAACTCACGCGCGTACTTGGCGCGGCGTTCGACAATATCGTGCTGTTTGAAGATGCCTGTCAGCGCGGCCGCGCCGATGGCGAAGTACTGGGCCTCTTGCTTGAAGGTCTGGTGGGCGCAACGCGCGCCAGCCATGTGGAAGAAATCCGCGGCGAATTCATCGCTATCGACCGCGGCTTGTCACTGCTGAAACCCGGTGACCAGTGTCTGGTGCTGGTCGATCAGGTGGAAGAAGCGCTGGCGCATCTGGCGATGCGCGTGACGGAAAATCAGGGCGGATGATCAATGCAGTGATGAGGGTCGCGGCAGAGTGAGCCGCACCGGCAAAGCAGTCCGGCGGGTATTACAAAAACTGCACCCTCGCGCGCAAAGCCTCCAGCGAAATTTGCGCGCCAGCGATCGCTTTACCGCCCGGCTCGCCACCCGTGACGACACCCTTGCCAGCCACTGGTGCCAGTGAATCCACACGGAAGCGTGCCACCTCTGCGCCGTGACGAATGAAGCAGGATTCGTCGAAATACAGACGGTCGCCGTTATCGTCGATCTCGTCGAAATCAATGCTATCGAAACCAATCAGTTGACGAACGCTGGACTCGCCATCGCTGATGTCCGTTGCGTGGATCTCTTTTGTTGCGGGGTCGATGACAAAAACCTGCATGCTTTTCTCCGAAAAATTTCAAGCGCGCATGCTATCACGCTCTGCGCGAGCCGCTGGCAGGGCTAGCTGATGCATTGCGTGACCAGTCACCTGAGGCCTTGTCTGATACACCTCGCGATCTGCCTGACATCTCGCATGAGCTGCCGCATTCAGCACAAGGCCGGCAAACTTTTGCCGCCTATGTGCTGAATGCGGCGTCGCTTTGCCGTCATGATCGTGCACATCGACTGAACGCACGCATCCGGCGCAATGGCATGTTTTTTGCGAACCAACGGGTCAATCCGACTCAGACACCCCGGGGCCGAAACGCGCCGGGTTCGCACAACATGCATATCGACGGCGCAAGCGGCTTCATTCCGGTATCGCTGGGTAACTCGCCCAGCCAGGCCGAGGCCAAGGCATTGCTCCTGCCGGAGCTGCAAAAACTCGTCCCCGAGGCGAG
>JBILCO010000194.1:0-4642 GCA_044353075.1 Burkholderiaceae bacterium | reverse complement strand
AAGCTGATCAACCCGATTGCGATGGAAGAAGGTCTGCGCTTTGCGATTCGCGAAGGTGGCCGTACCGTTGGCGCGGGTGTTGTTGCGAAAATTATGGACTAAAAGCTGTAACGGCCATGCCGGCGAGCATATCGCCAGCATGGCTTTTTATTGGATGCCAAGTTTTACTGCAGGGGCGTAGCTCAATTGGCAGAGTGACGGTCTCCAAAACCGTAGGTTGGGGGTTCGAGGCCCTCCGCCCCTGCCACCGAATCTGGTGCAAGACACCGAAAGTAAACGTAAATGTCGAATCAACCTGTGCAGACTGTGACAACCTCGGCTGACAAGGCCAAGCTCGTTCTCGCAGGTGCTGCTGTTGCAGCTGGCGTCATCGGGTTTTATGCACTGGCGGGTCAGTCAACGCTGCTCCGCGCTGCGGCACTGCTCGGCGGGTTGGTGCTGGCGGTTGCGTTTGCCTGGACGTCTTATCACGGTCGTACCTTCGTCGGGTTTGCCGGCGAGTCGGTGAAAGAAACGAAAAAGGTGGTGTGGCCAACGCGCAGGGAGGCCATGCAAATCACCGGCGTTGTATTTGGTTTTGTGCTCGTGATGGCGCTTTTCCTGTGGGGTACGGACAAATTGCTTGAGGTGGTCCTGTACGGACTGATTCTGGGCTGGAGATGATGATGACGGACAACGCGCAAGCAGGCCCAGCCTCCGGCGGCAGCAAAAAGCTGTGGTACGTCGTTCATGCGTATTCGGGCATGGAAAAAAGTGTGCAGCGTGCGCTGACCGAGCGCATCAGTCGCGCTGGCATGGAAGATAAATTCGGCCAGATTCTGGTCCCGACCGAAGAAGTGGTCGAGATGAAAAATGGTCAAAAGTCAGTGACCGAGCGTCGTTTCTTTCCGGGTTATGTGCTCGTCGAGATGGAAATGACGGACGACACCTGGCACCTGGTAAAAAACACCAATAAGGTCACCGGTTTTATCGGCGGCAAGTCGAACAAACCCACCCCGATTCCGCCGCATGAAGTCGACAAGATCATGCATCAGATGCAGGAAGGTGTGGAGAAACCGCGTCCGAAGGTGCTTTATGAAGTCGGCGAGCTGGTGCGAATCAAGGATGGCCCGTTCACTGATTTCAATGGCAACGTGGAAGAAGTGAATTACGACAAATCACGCGTGCGTGTTTCGGTCACGATTTTTGGTCGTGCCACGCCGGTAGAGCTGGAATTCGGTCAAGTTGAAAAGGCCTGATGATCGAGTTTTGCCAGCTATACAAACGTTGTCACCGAAAGTGTTCGAAGAAGTTATTGCAGTAAACCGAGGAGCCTCAGTAGTTCGCCGAAAGGCAGGCGAAAAGGCGCTATCACTCATCAACAGGAGCCCTCATGGCAAAGAAAATCATCGGCTTTATCAAGCTGCAGGTGCCGGCTGGTAAAGCAAATCCCTCTCCTCCGATTGGCCCGGCTCTGGGTCAGCGCGGCCTGAACATCATGGAGTTCTGCAAAGCCTTCAATGCGCAAACGCAGGGACTTGAGCCAGGTCTGCCGATTCCGGTCGTGATCACGGCGTTTGCGGACAAGTCTTTCACGTTTGTGATGAAGACCCCGCCCGCCAGCATTTTGATCAAGAAAGCTGCTGGTATTCAAAAGGGATCGGCCAAGCCGCATACCGACAAGGTGGGCAAGATTACCCGCAAACAGGCAGAAGAAATCGCCACCCAAAAACAGCCTGACTTGACCGCTGCGGATCTCGACGCGGCTGTGCGCACGATTGCCGGTTCGGCTCGTTCGATGGGCATCACGGTGGAGGGTCTGTAATGACTAAGCTGACTAAACGCGCCAAGGCGATCAAGGCCAAAGTTGATCGCACCAAGCCCTATCCTTTCGATAACGCCATCGCGCTCGTAAAGGAACTGGCAACCGCCAAATTCAACGAATCGATCGACGTTGCAGTTCAGCTCGGTGTGGATGCCAAAAAATCCGACCAAGTGGTTCGCGGCTCAGTTGTGCTGCCTGCCGGCACCGGCAAAACCATGCGTGTCGCTGTTTTTGCTACTGGCGCCAAGGCAGAGGAAGCGAAAGCTGCCGGGGCTGACATCGTTGGCATGGAAGATCTCGCTGAATCGATCAAGGCCGGCAATATGCCTTTCGACGTTGTGATCGCTTCGCCGGACACTATGCGTATCGTGGGTACGCTCGGTCAGGTGCTCGGTCCGCGCGGCCTGATGCCGAACCCGAAAGTGGGTACGGTTACGCCGGATGTCGCAACGGCGGTCAAAAACGCAAAAGCAGGTCAGGTGCAGTACCGCACCGACAAGGCCGGTATTGTTCACGCAACGATTGGCCGCAAATCGTTTGCTGATGGCGATCTGAAGAACAATCTGCTGGCACTGCTGGATGCATTGAATAAAGCCAAGCCTGCGTCGAGCAAGGGCGTTTACCTGCGTAAGGTATCGCTGTCTTCCACGATGGGTGCTGGTGTGCGTGTTGATCAGGCAAGTCTGTCGGCCTGATCTGAAAAATAAAGTCCCTGCGCCGGTGGGCGTGGGGCAGTTCTTTGGGCTGGACCTTTGGCAGCAATGTCGGTGGTTCAGGCAATCAAAGACCGTTGGGCTTCGAGTGACGGCAGCAGGTTACCGGGGTTAAAACGCTGAGGGATTCATCCGGAAAGCACCCAACGCAGATGGCGAGCCCGAACAAGTTTTGCAGTCTCTCCGCCACCCGCAAATCACCGCGTGTGCGCAAGAACTCCTGACTTCGGACGCCGTGTTCGAAACGATGTGAGGCAGGCAGTCACCCGACTGTGCAATCGCCGATCATCACTTTTGGAGGTTGAACGTGAGTCTCAATCTAAATGACAAAAAGGCTGTTGTTGCCGAAGTCTCCGCCAAAGTAGCAACGGCGCAGACGATCGTGCTGGCCGAGTATCGTGGCATTGAGGTTGGTCACTTGACGAAGCTGCGGGAAGACGCGCGTAAAAAGCAAGTCTACCTGCGTGTGTTGAAAAACACGCTTGCTCGTCGCGCCGTCGAAGGCACCGCGTTTTCTGCCCTTGCATCTGAAATGACCGGTCCGCTGATTTATGCGTTCTCGGAAGATGCTGTTGCTGCAGCTAAAGTCCTTAACGACTTTGCCAAAGGCAATGACAAGCTGGTCATCAAGGCAGGCAATTATGCGGGCAGCGCACTCGACAAGGCAGGCGTCACCGCCCTGGCAAACATTCCTAGCCGTGAAGTCCTCATCGCCCAGTTGTTGGGTGTGATGCAGGCCCCGGTTTCGGGTATGGCCCGTGTGTTGGCAGCCGTTGCGGCGAAGAAGGAAGCCGAAGCAGCCTGATTCGCAGCAATTTTGCGAAACAGTATGGTTTCCGTCAAATCCGATCTCAAGCATTCACTGAACAATCAGGAGTTTTAAATGGCAATTACTAAAGACGACATTCTTGAAGCGGTTGGTCAAATGTCCGTGATGGATCTGAACGATCTGGTCAAGGCGTTCGAAGAGAAATTTGGTGTTTCTGCAGCTGCGATGGCCGTTGCTGGTCCTGCGGCGGGTGGTGGCGGTGCTGCCGCGGCTGAAGAGCAGTCCGAGTTCACCGTGATGCTGACCGATGTCGGCGCAAACAAGGTCGGCGTGATTAAAGCCGTCCGCGAAATCACCGGTCTGGGTCTGAAAGAAGCAAAAGATCTGGTCGATGGTGCACCGAAGCCTGTCAAGGAAGGTGTTGCCAAGGCAGACGCCGAAGCAGCCAAGAAGAAGCTGGAAGAAGCAGGCGCGAAAGCCGAACTCAAGTAAGACGGTTCGGGGCGCTTGTTGCGTTCGAGTCAAAGTGCGGGGCCCAGCCATCTGGTGGGGTCCTGCTTTTGGCTCTTTTGTCGCTTTGGGAATTTATCTGTGTAAGACCGGTCGCAATAACTGGTTTGCATACTGGCCTTATCACAACAGAAGGGCAAAGACTTGAGGGTTCTTCGATGAAGGCAGTGATCTTCCTCGAATCCTGAATTCTCTATCCTTCCTGTCACTCACGGAGTGTTCATGCACTACTCATTTACTGAGAAGAAGCGAATCCGCAAATCTTTTGCGAAGCGCGCTAACGTTCACGATGTTCCCTACCTGCTGGCGACACAGCTCGAATCCTACACGGCATTCTTGCAAGCAGACACAGGACCATCGGTACGAAAGAGCGAGGGCCTGCAATCCGCGTTCAATTCCATCTTTCCAATTGTGTCTCACAATGGATTTGCGCGTCTTGAGTTTTTGTCCTACGTACTCGGCGATCCACCGTTCGATGTCAAGGAATGTCAGCAGCGTGGACTGACCTACGCATCGCCTCTGCGAGCCAAGGTGCGTCTGGTGATCCTCGATAAAGAATCGCCAACCAAGCCTGTCGTTAAAGAAATGAAGGAGCAGGAAGTCTACATGGGCGAATTGCCCCTCATGACAGTCAATGGCTCCTTTGTCATCAACGGCACCGAGCGAGTGATCGTTTCGCAGCTGCACCGCTCGCCCGGCGTGTTCTTCGAGCATGATCGCGGCAAGACGCACTCATCGGGCAAATTGCTGTTTTCGGCGCGTATCATTCCTTACCGCGGATCGTGGCTGGATTTCGAATTCGACCCGAAAGACATTTTGTATTTCCGCGTTGACCGTCGCCGCAAG
>JBILCO010000062.1:0-8625 GCA_044353075.1 Burkholderiaceae bacterium | reverse complement strand
GGCGTGCCGATGTGCTGGGCTTGCGCGGGCTGGTCCTGATGCAGCTCGGCGACACCGAGCGTGCAGGTCAGAGTCTTCGCGATGCGCTTCGTATGGAACCCGACAATCCCTCGCTGCAAAACAATCTGGGTTGGTTCCTGTGCCAGAACGGCGATCCGGACAAAGCCATGGTCTATTTCGATCGGGCGCTGGCGACAAAGTCCTATGCGTCGCCTGCGAAGGCGCTGGTCAATGCGGGTCTGTGTCGCGTGCGTCAGGGGCAGCATTCTTTGGGTGAGGCGTATCTGCGTCGGGTGCTTGATGTCGAGCCATCGAATCCGCAGGCACATGCTGCTCTGGCGCGTCTGGCCTTTGAGCGCGCCGAGTACGCGCGTGCCCGCAACCACCTTCTGACCGTCATCGAAAGCGAGCAGGCGGCGGCCGATAATTTTCTTTTGGCGGTTCGCGTTGAACGCAAGCTGGGCGATGTTGCTGCCGAGCAGAGCCTTCTGGCCCAATGGCGCCGGCGTTTTCCCGAATCACCTCAGCTGAGCGCCTACCTTCGTGGCGAACCCAATGACAAGTAACGAGACCGATCAACCAAATCAGGCGCTGTCCCATTCCATCGTGGACAATGCAAGCGGACAAAATGCAGCCGAGCTTGTGACCGATTCGCCTGTTCTTCTTTCGGAGGAGCAAGAGCCAGTCGTCTCTGCAGAGACGATCACCGAGATCGCGCGCTCCTTGCCCGGTGAAGTGCTTGCGGCCCGACGCAATGAATTACGTCTGACGCTGGAAGAAGTGTCACAGCGTCTGAAGCTGGCGCCGCGCCAGATTCTTGCGCTTGAGGCCAATGACTTTGCATCCTTGCCGGGTCTTGCCAGTGCGCGCGGTTTCGTTCGCTCTTACGCGAAACTGCTCGAACTTGATCCTGAGCCTTTGCTCGAGATGGTGACCGCAGAAACCAATCCGGCAGCCGACCCGGTCGTGTTACGCAGGCCGCTGCCGTCGCGCGGCTTTCCAGGACGAAGGTATGCCGCCCCCAGCGGGCATCGCCGTGGTTCGCGCAGTCTTTCCGGCATCGCCTTGCTGATACTGGTGTTTGTCGGCGCTCTCGGCTATGCCGCTTACCGTCATGACCTGCTGAGCACCCCCGGTATCAAGGTGCCCGATGTAGCAGGTTTGTTTGCGTCCCTGAGCTGGAACGTCGCCGCTCACAAAGAGCAAGACAACGCCGCTGTACAGGCGTCAGAGGCACCTGCAGCGCCAGCGATTGTGGAGCAAAAATCAATCGACCCGTCGCGTTTGCTGGAACTGCATTTACGTGAAGATGCCTGGGTAGAAATCAGTACGATCAACGGCAATAAGCTGGTATCGCGCCTGATGATGGCGGGTACCACCGAACAATTCGACATGAGCGAGCCTGTGGTGCTGGTCGTTGGCAATGCCAGCGGTGTTGACGCGACTCTGCGCGGACAGCCGTTGAATTTGCGCGCTGTGGCGCGTGACAATGTGTCCAAACTCAGTCTCAAGTGAGCATCCGTATGAATGACTGCTTAACGAATATTGAAATACCAGCTGGGCCTGCTACGCGTCGTCTCACGCGTCAAGTCAGGATTCATCACTGCCAGCGCGAGGTTTTCGTCGGTGGCAATGCACCGGTTGTCGTCCAGTCCATGACCAATACCGATACCGCTGATCCGGTCGGTACGGCCATTCAGGTGAAGGAACTGGCGCGGGCCGGCTCTGAGCTCGTGCGTATCACCGTCGATACACCAGAGGCCGCCGCTGCGGTACCTGCGATACGCGAGCAACTCGATCGCATGGAGGTCGACGTTCCCCTGATCGGTGACTTTCATTACAACGGACACCAGCTGCTGACCGCCTATCCGGGCTGCGCCGAGGCGCTGTCCAAGTACCGCATCAATCCCGGCAATGTCGGGCAGGGTGCACGGCGTGACACACAGTTTGCGCAGATGATCGAGGTCGCCTGCCGTTATGACAAACCGGTTCGCATTGGCGTGAACTGGGGCAGTCTGGATCAGGCACTGCTGGCGCGTATCATGGACCAGAACGCGCAGCGGCCCGAACCTTTTTCCGCACAGGCCGTCATGTACGAGGCACTGGTCACCTCGGCGCTGGAGAACGCGCAGCGTGCCGAGGAACTGGGGCTGCCCGGCAACCGAATCACGCTCTCTTGCAAAGTCTCCGGCGTGCAGGATCTGATTGCGGTGTATCGCGAACTGGCCAAACGCTGCGACTATCCGCTGCACCTCGGTCTGACTGAGGCCGGCATGGGAAGCAAGGGCATCGTCGCATCGACGGCTGCCTTGTCCGTCTTGCTGCAGGAAGGCATAGGCGACACCATTCGTATTTCGCTCACGCCCGAGCCAGGCGGGGATCGAACCCGTGAAGTGATCGTGGCGCAGGAAATTCTGCAAACCATGGGTCTGCGCAAATTCACGCCGATGGTGATTGCCTGCCCGGGCTGCGGCCGTACGACCTCGACCGTGTTCCAGGAACTGGCCGATCGTATCCAGACCTATCTGCGCGAGCAGATGCCGGTATGGAAAAACGATTACCCCGGTGTCGAGGCCATGAATGTGGCCGTCATGGGTTGTATCGTGAATGGTCCGGGTGAATCCAAGCATGCAAACATCGGCATCAGTTTGCCCGGCACCGGTGAGTCGCCGGCCGCCCCCGTTTTTGTCGACGGCCAGAAAACCGTCACGCTGCGTGGCGAACATATCGCTGAAGAATTCCAGGCCATCGTGCTTGATTACGTAAAGACACGTTATGGCAGATCCTGACTATGGCAGACACGAAAAAAACTGAAAAAATTGTCGGTGTCAAAGGGATGAATGACATCCTGCCAGATGATGCGCCGCTGTGGGAGTTGTTCGAGAATACCGTGCAATCCATTCTTCGCAGTTACGGTTATCAGCAAATACGCACACCGATTGTCGAGCCCACGGCCCTGTTCGCACGTGGTCTGGGTGCGGTAACCGACATCGTTGAAAAAGAAATGTACTCATTCACCGATAGCATGAACGGCGACGCGCTGACGCTGCGGCCTGAGTGCACTGCCGGTGTGGTGCGCTCGGTACTTGAACACAACCTGACCTATGACAGCCCGAAACGTCTCTGGTACGCCGGCCCCATGTTCCGGCATGAGCGTCCGCAGCGCGGGCGCTACCGACAATTTCATCAGGTCGGTGCCGAAGCCGTTGGTTTTGCCGGTCCGGACATTGATGCCGAGTTGATCCTCTTGTGTCAGCGTTTGTGGGACGACCTGGGTCTGACCGACATTCGCCTCGAAATCAATTCTATTGGCGATGCCGCGGAACGGCAGCGTCATCGGGCTGATCTGATCGCCTATTTCGAGCAGCATATGGAGCAGCTGGATGCGGAAGCCAAGCGTCGACTGCATACGAATCCGCTGCGCATACTGGATACCAAAAATCCGGCGATGCAGGAGCTGGTCAATGCAGCTCCGAAATTGCTGGATTATCTGGGCGACGAATCACGTGCGCATTTTGATGGTGTGCAGCGCCTGCTGCGTCACAACAGCATTCCGTTCACCATCAACCCGCGGCTGGTTCGCGGCATGGATTATTACAACCGCACCGTCTTTGAATGGATTACCGATCAGCTGGGGTCGCAAGGCACGGTCTGTGGCGGTGGTCGTTACGACCCGTTGGTAGAGATCTTCGGCGGTAAACCAACGCCGGCGGTCGGTTTTGCCATGGGCGTCGAGCGTTTGCTTGAGCTGATGAAGGTCGCGGGTGGCAATTTCTCCCGCAGCCAGTGCGATGTCTATCTCGTGCATCAGGGCGATGCTGCCCAACTGCAGGCCTTCGTGATTGGCGAGCGGCTGCGCGATGCCGGTCTCGATGTTGTGCTACATTGCGCAGCGGCTGGCGGCGTGGGTAGCTTCAAGTCCCAAATGAAACGCGCAGACGCCAGCGGAGCGGCCTACGCCATCATTATCGGCGACGATGAAATCGCCAGCGGAACGGCAATCGTCAAGCATTTGCGCGAAGCCGATATGAGCAACAACCAGCAAAGCATCAGCCTCGACGCCATCACTGAGCATCTGATTGATCAGATCAGTGGTGACAGCGATCATGACCACGGCCACCTGCATGCGGGCCAGTTACACACTCATCATTAAACGACTATGGCATACGATCTTGAAGAACAAGAGCAACTCGCAACGCTGAAAGCGTGGTGGAAGCAGTACGGCAATCTGGTGACCTGGGCTGTCATTGCTGCGCTGGCAGCCTATGCCAGCTGGTCTGGCTGGAAATACTATCAGCGCGAACAGGCTTCAAAAGCTGCGGTGCTGTACGAGGAAATCGTCAAGGCGGTCGATGGCAAGGATCAGGCCAAGGTAAGTCGCGCGACGGATGATATGCGTGAGCGCTACGGCCGCACACCTTATGCGTCCATGGGCGCGCTGTTGGCGGCACGGTCAGCCTTCGAAGGCGGTGACCTGAAGTCGGCAAAAGCCTATTTGCAATGGGTCATTGACCAGAGCAGTGGTGAGGAATACCAGTCACTGGCCCGTCTGCGTCTGGCGGGCTTGCTGCTCGACGAAAAAGCCTATGAAGAAGGACTGAAATTATTGTCGGGCTCTTTCCCCGAGCAGTTCGCCGGACTGGTGGCTGATCGTCGTGGCGATTTGCTGTTCGCACAAGACAAAATCGATGAGGCGCGCGCTGCCTATCAGACAGCGCTCGAAAAAACGGATGCAAAGAACCCTGCCCGGCAGCTGATCCAGCTCAAGCTGGATGCGCTCGGCGGCAATGCCACTCAGGCTGGTTGAACGGAGAGCTTTAATGCGTGTTTCTTCAACGTGGGTAATCGCTGCGAGTTTGCTGCTGCTGACCGGTTGTTCTTCTCTCAATCCATTTTCGCGTAAAGCGCCGCGTAATGAGCCCGCACCGCTGGTTCAGTTCACGCCGGCGATGAATGTCCGTACCGTCTGGACTGCACGTGTCGGCAAGTCGGATAACTATCCGCTGGCGCCGGCAGTGGTCGATGCGCGCGTGTATGCTGCGAGCGCCGAGGGCGAGCTGTACTGTCTGGATGCGAGTGATGGCAAGCTGATCTGGAAAACCAAAGCAGGCACCGAACTGACATCAGGCGTCGGTACCGATGGCAAAGTGGTTGTCGTGGCCGGTACCGATGGCGCCATTCTCGCGTTCGATGCCGAGGCAGGTAAGCCACTGTGGAAGGCGCAAGCGTCGACCGAAGTTCTCTCGCCGCCAGCACTTGGCAGTGGCGTGGTGGTGGTGCGCAGCCTGGACAATCGCATCGTTGCATTCGATCTCGCATCGGGCGCCCGACGCTGGTTCGTGCAGCGTAGCGCGCCTGCGCTCGCACTGCGTGCATCGCCCGGCATCCTGATGGACGATGGCACCGCCTATGTGGCTTTGCCAGCAGGAAGGTTATTGGCGCTGGCCGCGCAAACCGGTGCACTCCGCTGGGATGCGGCGATTGCCGAGCCGCGTGGTGCAACGGAACTTGAGCGCGTTGCCGATGTCTCCGGCATGCCGGTCAAGATCGGGCGTGAGATCTGCGCGGCAGCCTATCAGGGCCGTCTGGCCTGCGTGGATGCAGGCAGCGGATCGGTGCGCTGGGCGCGCGAGCTTTCTGCCGATGTTGGCCCCGGCATGGATCAGCGCTTCGTTTTCGCTGCGGATGAGCGCGGCAATCTGCAAGCGTTTGCGCGTGATGCCGGCAGCAGCCTGTGGCGAAATACCTCGCTGAGCTGGCGCGGCTTGTCTGCCCCGGTATCGTTTGGCCGTGCGGTCGTCGTTGGCGATCGTCAGGGTTATTTGCATTTTTTCTCGCGTGAGGAAGGTGCCTTGCTCAATCGCCTGGCGATCGACGGAAGTGCGATACGCGCCACGCCCGTCGTGGCGGGTTCCACGCTGATCGTACAGTCACAAAATGGTAGCTTGCTTGCAATTTCAACTGAATAAACAGGGCTGCAAAGCCCAACAGCGTCAGGCTGTCCGATGAAGCCCGTCATTGCGCTCGTTGGTCGGCCTAACGTCGGTAAATCCACGCTCTTCAACCGCCTGACACGCTCGCGCGATGCGCTTGTGGCGGATTTGCCGGGCCTCACGCGTGACCGCCACTATGGTGAAGGCCGCATGGGTGAGCGGCCTTTTCTCGTCATCGATACGGGTGGTTTCGAACCCGTCGCTAAAGATGGCATCCTGCATGAAATGGCCAAGCAGACGCGGCAGGCTGTCGCTGAAGCGGATGTCGTGATTTTCATCGTGGATGGCCGGCAGGGGCTGACGCCCCATGACAAGACCATCACGGATTTTCTGCGCCGGTCCGGACGTCAGGTCATGCTCGTGGTGAACAAAGCCGAGGGCATGAAATACACCACCGTCGCGGCTGACTTTTATGAATTGGGTCTCGGTGATCCCTATGTCATTTCAGCCGCTCACGGTGATGGCGTTGCCGATCTGGTTGATGAAGCACTGGATAGCATCCTGGCGGGCAAGCCCGAAGAAGCGCCAGAAGACCCCGCTGTGCGCGGCATTCGCATTGCGATTGTGGGACGTCCCAACGTCGGCAAATCCACGATGGTCAATACCTTGCTCGGCGAAGAGCGCGTGATTGCCTTTGATATGCCCGGTACCACGCGCGACTCCATCGAAATTCCATTTGAACGTGGTGGCCGTCATTACACGCTGATTGATACCGCAGGCATACGACGCAAGGGGAAAGTTTTCGAAGCGATCGAGAAATTTTCGGTAGTGAAGACCCTGCAATCGATCTCAGAAGCCAATGTTGTGCTGCTACTACTGGACGCGCAACAGGATATTTCCGAGCAGGATGCGCACATTGCCGGCTTCGTGCTCGAAGCGGGCAGGGCGCTGGTCGTGGGTGTCAATAAATGGGATGGACTTACCACGGATCAGCGCGATCACATCAAGCGTGAAATGGATCGCAAGCTGAGTTTTCTGTCCTTTGCAAAATTCCATTTCATCTCGGCGCTCAAGTCGACCGGCATTGCGCCGCTGATCAAATCGATTGATGCGGCCTACGCTGCAGCCATGGTGAAACTGCCGACACCTCAACTCACACGTGCACTGCAAGAAGCGCTGGATCATCAGCAACCACGACGCAAAGGATCGGTGCGCCCCAAGCTGCGCTATGCGCACCAGGGCGGTCAAAATCCGCCCGTGATCGTCATTCATGGCAACACGCTCAATGCAATTGACGATAGCTACAAACGGTATCTGGAGAAACATTTTCGGGAGAGCTTCTCGCTGGTCGGCACACCACTGCGGATAGAGTTGCGCTCAGGAAAAAACCCTTTTTCCAGGCAGGAATAAAGCAGATTTTCTGCGTTGCCGTTTGCCAGTGTGTGGCAAAATCGATTACATTCTCAGCAGGCAGTGATTTCTGGCGCTTGTAATTTTTTGCGCCATCCCCATCTCCCGAACTTGACAAAAAAACCGGAGCCTCCATGAGCAACAAAGGGCAACTGCTACAAGACCCATTTCTGAACGCCTTGCGAAAAGAGCACGTTCCAGTTTCTATCTATCTGGTGAACGGTATCAAATTGCAGGGTCATGTCGAATCTTTCGATCAATACGTCGTCCTACTTCGGAACACCGTCACACAGATGGTCTACAAGCATGCCATCTCAACGGTCGTGCCAGCACGGGCCGTCAACCTTCATACGGAGCCAGAAGCTGAATAAGTCGTCTCCCCTGACTAGGGCGTCCTGATGCGGGCTGTCCTGGTCGGCGTTGATTTTGGCAAAGGCGACTTCCTGGCCAGCCTCGAAGAACTCTCGCTGTTGTCCAAGTCTGCCGGTGCCCAACCGGTCGCCAGTGTGACCGGCCGGCGTGCCAGCCCGGACTCGGCGCTCTTCGTGGGGTCGGGCAAGGCAGAGGAAATTCGGGATACCGTCTCCGATCTTAGCCTTGACCTGGTGATATTCAATCACGCCTTATCCCCGGCCCAGCAGCGCAATCTTGAGCGTCAGTTGCAGGTGCGCGTCATCGACCGCACCAGTCTCATTCTCGATATTTTTGCCCAGCGAGCCCAAAGTCATGAGGGCAAGGTCCAGGTCGAACTCGCGCAGCTCCAGCATCTCGCCACTCGTCTGGTTCGCGGCTGGACGCACCTGGAACGTCAAAAAGGCGGTATCGGTCTGCGCGGCCCTGGCGAAACCCAGCTGGAAACTGACCGCCGGCTGATTGGCGACCGGGTCAAGGCACTGCGTGGCAAGCTCGACAAGCTCAAGCGCCAGCGTCATACCCAGCGCCGCTCACGTGAGCGCAATCATACTTTTTCGATATCGCTGGTCGGCTATACCAATGCCGGCAAGTCTACGTTGTTCAACAATATGACCAAAGCCGGTGTCTATGCGGCCAATCAGCTGTTTGCGACCCTCGACACCACCTCGCGACGCATGCATCTGGCGGAGGCGGGCAATGTCGTCATCTCGGACACCGTTGGCTTCATTCGCGAATTACCCACACAGCTGGTAGCGGCATTCCGGGCGACGCTGGAAGAGACAATCCATGCCGATTTGCTCCTGCATGTGGTCGATGCGGCCAGTCCGGTTCGGGATGAGCAGATAGAGCAGGTGAACGCCGTGTTAAG